>NZ_CAXUTG020000002.1:0-58261 GCF_964254335.1 Arthrobacter sp. LjRoot78
GGCTGGAACCGCGCAGGAACTACTTCGTGGTCCTCGATGAGCTGTGGCGGGCGCTGCGCGCCGGTAAAGGCATGGTGGACCGGGTGGACGCCCTGACCCGTTTGAACCGCTCCGTCGGTGTCGGGCAGATCATGATTTCCCACACCATGTCCGACCTGCTGGCACTGCCGGCCGAAGAAGACCGGATGAAAGCCCGCGGATTCGTGGAACGCTCCGGCATGGTCATCTGCGGCGGCCTCCCGGCCTCCGAGATGCCGCTGCTGACCTCGGCCATTCCGCTGTCCCGGCAGGAGCAGCAGAAACTCATCTCCTGGCAGGACCCGCCCGCCTGGGACTCCCGCGGCGCCGACATCGAACCTCCCGGACGCGGGAAGTTCCTCATCAAGGTCGGCGGCCGGCCCGGAATCCCCGTCCTCGTGGGACTGACATCGCTTGAGCAAGGCCCGGACGGAGTCAACGACACCGAAGGAAAGTGGAGAGAGATCCCGGAAACGCTCCTCGAGCCAATGACCCCTGACGTGCCGGCCGAGGGAGGCACGTTGTGAGTGCACCGAACCGTAAAGGAATGGGCCTCGGGGATGCCCTGCTGGTCTGGTTCGCCGTTGGTTTCATCGTCGTCTTCGGCGGCGGGACCTACGCGGCCGCCCACCTGGGATCCTGGATGGCCGGCATCAAAGCACCGCCCGCACATCCGATTGATCTGATCGCCGGGCTGGTCAAGGGCCGGGTGCCCTGGCCCGTCCAGTCCACCGTCGCGGCCGCCCTCATGGCAGGGGTGGTCGTGGTTCTGGCTATCGTCGTGCTCGTAGCCTGGAAGAAGGGCGCGTCCAAGCGTGCCCGCGTCGACAAGGCGGCACGGTACCTGGGTCGAGGGAAGTCCTTGGCTGCGTTCTCCGAGAAGGGCGCGAAAGCGACGGCGGATCGGCTGGGAGTGACAGGCACGCCGGGCATCGTGGTGGGCAAGGTTGTCTCCACCGGCCAGACGTTCATTCAGTCCTGGGAAGACCTCAGCCTCGATATCTGGGGTCCCCGGACCGGTAAGTCGACCTCACGGGTTATGCCCGCGATCCTGGACGCACCGGGTGCTGTGGTGTCGACCTCCAACAAGCGTGACGTGGTGGACGGCACCCGCGGCGTCCGCGAACTCACGGCCCCGGTATGGGTGTTCGATCCGCAGAAGATCGCCCAGGAGGAAGCACAGTGGTGGTGGAACCCGCTCTCCTATGTCACTGACGAAGAGAAGGCGTACAAGCTCACGCAGCACTTTTCTGTCGGTTCGCGGGTCCCGGGGTCCAAGCCGGATGCCTACTTCGACCCTAAAGCCGAAGACATCCTTTCCTCGTACTTCCTCGCGGCCGCGCTCGGGGAACGGCCCATCACGCAGGTCTACCTGTGGGTGACGGAGCAGGTGAACCGGGAACCGATCAACATCCTGAAAGAGCATGACTACGAGCTGCAGTACAAGGGCCTGGAGTCCACGCTGGAGCTGGCCGACAAACAGCGCGACGGTATCTTCGGCACCGCAGAGAAGATGATTCAGTGCCTGAAGTCCAGGAACACGCTGCGCTGGGTCGCTCCGATGGGTGGTGCGACGGTGGCCACGGATGCCCGCCGGCAGTTCAATCCGCACGCTTTCGCGGCCTCTCAGGAGACGATCTACATCCTCTCCAAGGAAGGGGCCGGCTCCGCTTCCCCGCTCACCACAGCGTTGACGGTGGCGATCGCTGAGGCGATGGAGGAACGGGCCGAGCGCAGCGGCGGCCGTCTGCCCAAGCCTGCGATGTTCGCCCTCGATGAGTTGGCCAACGTCGTCCGCTGGGCAGCCCTGCCGGATCAGTTCAGCCACTACGGCTCCAAGGGCCTGATCGTCATGGGCATCCTGCAGTCCTGGTCCCAAGGCGTTGAACTCTGGGGCGAGGCGAACATGCGGAAGATCTGGTCGGCCGCGAACGTTAAGGTCTACGGGGGCGGCGTTGCTGAGGAAGGTTTTCTTCGGGCGCTCTCGGACCTGATCGGGGACTACAGCTACACCAACGTTTCCGTTTCCTCCGGAAAGTCCGGCTCCAGCCGTTCCCGGCAGGAGGGCAAGGAGCGCATCTTCGATGTCTCCAACCTGGCGGAGCTGGACCGCGGCCGCGCCGTTGTCCTCGCCTCCGGTGCACCCGCCACGCTGGTCCGGACCATGCCTTGGTACACCGGCCGGCACAAGGACGCCGTGGAGGCGTCGATCAAGAAGTACAGCCCACGCCCGGAGGAAGAGGCAGTCCCGGTTCCTGCCCCGCCGATGGCTAATCCCTGGGTCACGGAGTAAGGAAGCAGTCACTCATGGCAGATGATTTCGGATTGTTCGATACGGATACTCCCGCCCCCAGTCCGAGCAACAGTGAAGGTGAAAAGACAGAGAAGGCGCCGGAGCTCGTCTACGGCACGGCGGAAGAGTTCCTTCACGAGCAGCTGCTGCCGACATACGTCCGCAGCGTCACGGGGAAGTCCGCGAAGTGGTGTATCGAGTGGTACTTCCACCCCGAAGCCGTCTCACGTGTCGCGGCCCTCTGGCGTTCCTGGGAACACCTGCGCCTCGACCCGGCCACCGGCATGAGCGTCTGGTGGCGCGACCACGCAGACCACCACATGGGCGTCCTCCTGGGCACACAAGGCCCCTTCTACAACTGCGACATGAAAGAACATCGCGACCCCGAACACCTGGAACCAAAGATGGCACCCGCTGGCTGGTTCCCAGATGTGAGGCTCAACAACTAGAAGTAGGACTGTCCAGGCGTAGCGCCAAAAACCGAGCCCGTTCCAATTTCTGGTTTTACGCGTCCTACGCCTCTCAGGGCATCACCGTGCTCCATTCATGGACGTCACCGTACTCCGTGGCTGTGGGCGAGGGCGATAGCCTCGGTCCGCGAGCCGACGTCGAGCTTTTTGAAGAGGTTCCGCACATGGAACTTGACGGTGTTTTCGCTGATGCTTAGCGCTGAGGCGATGGTTCGGTTGCGTTGTCCGGCGGCGAGATGCTGCAGCACTTCCAGTTCCCTGGCGGCCAGGTTCCATCCGGTGACGTCCCCTGATGGGCCGGCCGGCGCGTCCAGCGGGAGGGTAACGGAGACATCTGCGCCCCAGCCTGGCATGACCTCGATCTGCATCTGCCCGGTGAGGGCCTGGACCCGGCGGTCAAGCCGGCCCAGGCTCGGCGCGTCGGCGGCGAGAGTACCGCCGCCGTCGTCGCGGACGTTGATCAGCAGATTTTCGCCATCGCAGTCCCATTGAGCACGGACTCGCCGGACGTCGGGTTGTTCCATCATGGCCAGTATCAACCCGCGGACGATGGCCCTTGCCGCATGCGCGACTTCGCCTGGGAGGGCCCGGCCGTTCAACGGCGGTTCGATGAACTGAACGTCGATGCCGCTGAAGCGCATGAGGGGCCGCATGTCCTCCCGCAGGCGTTCGAACGCCGTGGCTACGGGTTCTTCGACCAGATCAGTCGTGATCGGCCGGATCGCGCACCGCCGGATCACGGACTCGGCCAACGAAGCCGACCCGCAACGGGCGCTGGAGAACATCCGCCGCACGTACAAGGCCGGCGACACTGACCTCGCCTGGACCCGCCTGACCAACTGGCGGATCCAGCTCGCCGCGGCCCTGGACCAGGACTCATCCCCCGTCACGGCGGTGACCGTCGAAGGCGCTTCCGACTCCCCTTCCATGATTTTGCTGGCGGCCTGGCTCACGCTTGCCCTGGACGCGCCGGTCACGATCGTGGCGGACCCGGCCGGTACCGGGATCCGTCGTGTGCGGCTCACCCGCACCGGCGGCGACATCCAGCTGTTCCGGCCGGGCCTCACCGTGGCGGAACTGAGTCAGCCCGGGCAACCGGTGCAGCGCATCTCCCTGCCGCGCCGGAGCCTGAAGGACTGCCTCGCCGAGGAACTCCGCCGCCTCGACCCCGACGAAGTCTTTGGAGAAACGCTCCGAAATCTAGGAACTGCCCCAGTGCCTCATGAAGGACTTGAGACGTTGATTGTGAAGAAGGAGCAGGGGCAGGATCTGAGCTTGTCCCATCTGGTCTCCATTTGATAGAACCGCAAACGACGACCTATACAGGCGGTCGGACAGCTATTGAGAGCCTCAATCCATACGCGTCCCCCATAGAGAGTCAAAGCGGTGAGGCACCCTGCGTTGCGATAGACGATAGCCACGGTGGCCATCTGGGGTGCCCCACCGCAGCTTGCTTGCAGACCGTTCTCGCCGGTTCTGCAACAGATGCGCGCGTCGACGCCGTTTCAGGCGCTCAGGGGGGACTGTGTAAGAGTTGGCCGCGGCCATTCCATCACTTGTGCCGTCCAGCCCGTGATGCGGCTGCCAGCAAAGGCGGGCTGTCGAAGCCCATGAGCTGGTAGGCCCGGCCGTGGGGTTAGTCGACGTTAGATCTTTCCCCTTGCCTCATCCGTTGCCGAACCGATCTTCTTGGCTTACGATGCGGGATCCGTTCGCCCATTCCTTAGCCCGCGGCTTCGCCACCGGCCAAGCTTTTCCCCCTCCGGCTACACGTAAAGGCTCCGCAAAAAAACCGCTTACGCACCGGGCTATGAGTGGGCTCGTTGAGTTTCGACTGAAAGGGTGGAATCGCGTCCCGCAACATCTGCGTCCGGAATTTCCAGGGGTTCTTCGCTCCGGTCTTTGACTACGGAAACTGCGACGATGGAAATGACGGACGCGGCGAGAAGGTACAGGGAGATCGACGCGGTGGAGCCCGTCGTGCTGAACAGGTACGTTGCAATGGTTGGCGTGAATGCTCCGCCGATAAGTGCGCCCAGACCATAGGCTATGGATGCGCCGCTGTACCGGACCCTGGCGGGGAACATTTCGCAGAAGAGTGCTGACTGCGGGCCGTAGGTTAGACCCTGGCCGAAGGAGAGAAGGACGACGGCCAGCAGCAGCAGCGGGAAACTGCCGGTATTGATGAACCCGAAGAGCGGAAAGGCGATCGCCATTTGTGCGATAAAGCCGATCTGGTAGGTGCGCTTCCGGCCGATGCGGTCCGACAGCGGACCGGCGATCCAAGTAAAGATAAACCATGTAATTGAGGCCACAACGACAGCCAGAAGGACCGTGTTGCGGTCCATGCCCACAGCACCCGTGGCGTAGGAGGTGATGTAGCCGCCGACCAGCAGGTAGCCGCCGACGCCGTTGCCCATGAAGATCAGTGCGGCCAGGACAACGTGGCGCCAATGGAAGCGGAACAGCTGACCGAGCGGGGTGTTGGATTCTGCCTTCTTTTCCTTCAGCTCAGCAAAGACAGGGCTTTCTGAAACATTACGGCGGATGAGTACACCGGCGATGATCAGAATGAAGCTGAGCAGGAACGGAATCCGCCAGCCCCAGGCAAGGAAGTCTCCGTTGGGCATCACCGTTGATAGAAGGGTGATCATGCCGATTGCCAGGACCATGCCGGCCGGCGCACCCAGCTGCGGGTAGACACCAAACTTTCCGCGCTGTCCATCCGGCGCGTGTTCGACGGCCAGGAGCGCTGCCCCACCCCACTCGCCTCCTGCCGAGAGTCCCTGGAGAATGCGGCAGAAGACGAGCAGGATGGGAGCTGCAATCCCGATTGAGGCGTACGTGGGCAGCAATCCGATGGCGAAGGTGGCCCCGCCCATCAGAGTGAGCGTGATGACCAGTACAGCGCGGCGGCCGAACTTGTCTCCCAGGTATCCGCCCCAGATAGCCCCGAGCGGGCGGAAAACGAAACTGACGCCGGCGGTAGCAAACGCTACGAGCGTTGCCGCGGTTCCGCTGAGAGGTGAGAAGTAGAGCTGGGCAAAAACGAGGGCGGCTGCGTTCGCATAGATAAAGAAGTCATACCACTCGATCGTTGTACCGACTGCAGTCGCCCAGGCGACTCTCCGGTGTTCCCTAGCTAGGGATGATTTTTTGAGAGTTGTCATTTGTCGAATCCTGACTATTATTGGCCTCGCTCCGTGCACTGATCAGCTCTGAAGGCGCAGGGGCTGGCGGAGGGATTTTTGGCTAAACAGGGTGTGGGAGGGCGCCTGAAGTGATCAAGGATCGTGTCAGGCCCGGTTGCGGTTCCAGGGAAGTGGTGGCAGCGATGGCCCGGTGGAGTGCGGCGGCAATGCCCTCCGGATCATGTGCATCACAGACTGCGGCAATGTATGCATCGGGCCGGATGATCCAGACATCATGCGTCGATGACTTCAGCTGGAACTGCAGCGAACCAGCTGGATCGATGTCGGAGATTTTCAGAATGGATACGGGCGCCGGGCAGTTGTCCCGGGCGAGAGTCTGGATAGATGCGGCATCCACGCGGTCACCCAGCAGCAGCATCATGCCTTCCCTCGCAATGCGGCGGATGCGGCGTTCGGACCCTGCAATTGTCACCGCCGCGTCGGGCAGGATCACACCGGGCCCGGCATCGGCCAGTGTTCCCTTTGCCGGGCGCCCGGCAAAGGGGCGCTCGGGATTCGGCGTTGTCAGCGCCGAGTCCGAATACCAGAAAGGCTCGAACAGCCGCCCGGAATTGATGTTCTTCCGGGCCCCCGGATCTGTCAGGGCCTGCTCAAGGCACCGGGTCCGGGTCTCCTTCTGTTCTGGTGTCTGGGGCACCAGGAAATCCATGGTTTCGGACGTCACGGCGATGTTTTCCACTGCCGCCGCCCGGCGTTCAGCGTCATAGGAGTCCAGCAGGCTTTCATCAGCCCAGCCGAGCAGCACGAATGCCAGCTTCCAGGCCGCGTTTTCGGCATCACCGATGCCCGAGTTCAGGCCGCGGCCGCCGAAGGGCGAGACAAGATGGGCCATATCGCCGGCAAGCAGCACCTTGCCGACACGCATACGGTCGACCACGCGCGAATGGAAACGATAAACCGACTTCCAGACGATCTCATAGGGTGCATCGCCGATGATGAGACGGATCCGGCGGTCGAGCCCGCCGGTGGCCGCGTCCTCCTCGAGGTCGTAACCAGGGGGAACCTGCCAGTCAATGCGGTACTGGGAATCCGGGCAGGGGTGGATGAGTACCTGGCGGCCCGGGTTCCACTCCGGATCGAAGTAGAAGCGGCGTTCCCCTTCCCAGCCGTCCAGTTCCGCCCGGATGTCGCAGATGAGGAACCTGTCGCCAAAGGTCCGGCCGTCCAAGGAGACGCCAATTTCCTTACGCAGCTCATCCGCGCGCGCCCCGCAGGCTGCAACGGCGTAGTCGCCGGAGAACTCGTACTCGGATCCATCCTGGCAGACGGCGGTGGCGGTGACCCCGGCAGCGTCCTGGGCGATGCCGCGGACAGTGCGGTCCCAGAGGACTTTGATGCGTGGCTGTTCGGCGATCTGCTCATCCAGCAGCTGCTCGGTGCGTGTCTGGGAGAGGTTGACGAACGGTGGGAACGGTGAGTCGGCGGATTCGAAATAGGTGTCGCAGAACAGCTCGTGGGAACCATAGTAGGTGCGGGAACGGCTCCAGGTCAGTCCTTCCTGCGCGATCTTGGCGCCGGCCCCCACGTGCTCCCAGACATCGAGGACATCGCGGTGCTGAGCGAGGGCCTTCGATCCGATGGAGTCCCGTTGGATGCGGCCGTCCAAGAGGGTGACATTGATTCCGCGCTTTGCGAGCAGCAGGGCGGTGGTCTGTCCGACCGGCCCGTTCCCGAGAACCAGTACATGCTTCGTGTTCATGGCACAGTTGTCCCTTGCATTGTGATGTGAAGAAAATTTTCGATGGCCCCGTGCGGGAAGTGCCGTGCGGCCTTCAACCTGGGGAGCGCATGCCGGTGCGGCCCGGACTGCTGGGATCAGTCGTGGAGCTGAGCCCAGACTTCGCGATCCCGCTCCATCGTCCAAATTGTCGGATGGTCGGTGCCGTTGAGTTCCTCCCACAGGCGGGAAACGTTGAACGGAAGACAGTGCTCGAAGATCGGCCAGTGTCCATATGCCTCGTGAAGCGAGGCATGGCAGGCGGCGAAGGCTTCCTTCATTGTGCCTCCCCGCTCCTGCACAGCCGACGCTTCGCGGATCATCGTGGTGAGGAAGGTACGGCTCTGTTCGATCGCCGCGTCCACGGCGTCCCTGCCCCGGCTGACAGTGCCACGTCCACCGACCAGCTGTTCGGCACCGAAGGTCTTCACCCTATCCAGGGTTTCGTTGGCCCACTCGAGGTGGTAGGCATCTCCCGTGTAGAGCGCGGCCTGGGCTTCAACGAGGTCGCCGGCAAAGAGGATCTTTTCCTTGGGCAGCCAGGCCACGACGTCCCCGCCTGTGTGGCCGCGGCCCACATGCTCGAGCACCAGGTCTCCCCGGTCTCCGCCTAGGTCGATGGTCAGCCGGTCGGCAAAGCTCAGGGTCGGGAAGGTCAGGCCCGGGATCGAGTCCGAGTCCTTCGCCAGACGCGGAAACCGGCCGAACTCGCTGTCCCAGTCCTCGTGGCCGCGCTCTTGGATGAGTCGGTGCGTGTTCTCGTGGGCAATGACTGATTCTGCTCCGAATCCCGGTGCTCCGAGGACCCGTACCGCATGGTAATGCGAGAGCACCACATGGCGTACGGGCTTGTCGGTGTGCTGGCGCAGGATGTCCAGCCACCGCCTGGTGGCCACCGGAGTGGCCAGCGTGTCGAAACAGACGAGGAAGTCCTCGCCCTCGATGGCAGCGACGTTCGGGTCGCCTTCGGCCGTGAGCGCGTAAACGCCGTCGGCCAGGACTTCAAGCGTCTGCTTCTTGTCCTCAAGGTCGGCTACAGAAGCAAAAGTCTTCGTTGACATGATCACCTTTCGTAAAACCTTATACAAAGTTTTACTCACTGTAACCCAGCACACGTTCCTAGGGAAGGGTGACTTTAGGGAATTCTCCGGACCGCTGGGGGCGGCTGGCTATTCTCGCACTCGCCCGCCGACTTCCTGCCGGTGGGACATCAGTTTTTGCAGAAGCATGATCAGCAGCTGCTGCTCCACATCGGTCAGGGCGGAGGCCCAGCGCGCTTCCTGTTCGTTCTGGTCCTGGAATGCGCTGCGGGCATAGTCCCGTCCTTGGTGGGTCAACTCGAGCATGATGGTGCGCCCATCGGTCCCGGAAGCGCTCTTTTGCAGCATGCCCCTGGCGATGAGTGTGGTGGTCAGGCTGGAGACGGCTGCTCGGCTCATTCCAGCCAATTTTGCAGCTTTGCCGGGCTCGATCGGCCCGGCCAGCCAAACGACGAACAGCAGCCGGAAAGCGGACCAGGACACGCCCCGAGGGCGGTGTACCGAGGATTCCAGATCGTAGACCACCAAGTTCGCGGCGCGGGTCAGTGTGATGATGACCTTACTTGCCATTGCATCCTTGACGTCGAGCTCCTCGACAATCCGCTTCCCGGTGAGTTCGACAAAGGACCAGTAGTCCAGGTTGCTCAGGTCCTGCGGATTCTGGCTGCTCGCGTTCTCTGTCATTTCGTCAATCTACCGTGGATGCCCGCGCTGCGGCCTGTACCGGAGCGTCCCGCTGGATGCACGGCGACCCCTCGCATTTTTTTGTATAAAGCTTTACCATCAAACAAGTACAAGGTTTTACAATTTTCGATTGACCCATGATCTAAGGAGTGCAGTATGGCGTTCTACCGTCAGTTGGGTTCTCTCCCCAAGACCCGGCATACCCTGTTCCGCGCCGATTCCGGCGCGATCTACTACGAGGAGCTAATGGGCGAGGAAGGGTTCTCCTCGGACTCCTCACTGCTCTATCACCGGACCATTCCGTCGGCCATCGTCGGCGCCCGAATTTGGGACCTGCCGGAGCAGTCCCTGGCCCCGAACGCCCCGCTGGTTCCCCGGCACCTGAAACTCCATGAGCTGTTCACCGAAGAGCAGGCCTCCGCTACGGAAGCAGTGACGGGCCGCCGGCTGATATTGGGCAATGCCGACGTCCGGATCAGCTACGCCTGGGTCGGGACCACCTCTCCGCTGTACCGCAACGCCACCGGCGACGAATGCGTCTACGTCGAGAAGGGCGCCGCCGTCGTCGAAACCGTCTTTGGCCGGTTGCCCGTCAGTGAGGGTGACTATGTGATCATTCCGCGGGCCACTACGCACCGCTGGGTCATCGAGGACGGGGATACGGCACGGCTGTATTTCATTGAGGCCAACAGCCACATCGGCCCGGCCCGGCAGTACCTGTCCAAACACGGGCAGCTGCTGGAGCACGCGCCGTACTGTGAACGGGACCTGCGCGGACCCGAAGGCCCGCTCCTGGTGGAGGAGCATGACGTCGACATCTACATCAAACACCGCGGCGCCGGACCGAACGGGCTGGCCGGCACCATCCACACCGTCCCGGAGCACCCCTTCGACGTCGTCGGTTGGGACGGTTGCCTCTACCCTTACGTCTTCAACATCAATGACTACATGCCCATCACCGGCAAGGTCCACCAGCCGCCGCCCGTGCACCAGGTCTTCGAGGGCAACAACTTTGTAATCTGCAACTTCGTCCCGCGCAAGGTCGACTACCACCCGCTGTCCATCCCCGTGCCGTACTACCACTCCAACGTGGACTCGGACGAAATCATGTTCTACGTCGGCGGGGACTACGAGGCCCGCAAGGGCTCCGGCATCGGGATCGGCTCCATCTCCATCCACCCCGGCGGCCACGCCCACGGCCCGCAGCCCGGGGCCATCGAAGCCAGCCTCGGCAAGGACTACTTCGACGAGCTCGGCGTCATGGTCGATACCTTCCGCCCCCTGGACCTGGGCGAAGCCGCCCTCGCCTGCGACGACGGCAAGTACGCCAGCTCCTGGAGCGGGGGTAGGTGGACCCATGAGTGAGTCGCGGGCTTCGGGCCTGGACGGCTTCTTTGATGATGCAGCGGTGTTTCCCCCTGGGTCGGCATCCTTGGACACCGCTGTCCGCGATCATCTGGGGAGGCGATCCTCGCGGATTGAGCCCTTCACAGGGCCGCTGCTGCTGGGTCTGCATCAGGTGCCTGAGGCCCACCGGCTGGCACTGGAAACTGCAGGCCGCCTGGGACTTGACCTCTCGGCGGACCCGCTGCGGGTCGGCGTCGTCGTCCCCGTAGGCGGGCTCCAGGACGCCCTTGAGCTGGAGGCGCACGGCATGGACGGCACGCAGGTCGTCAGCCTTGAAATGAAAACCCCCGCTGATGACTGGCAAACGGGCCTGGCCGCCCTTCAACAGGCAGACACTTCGGCGTCCCGATACTCCGAGTTCACGGCCGCCCAGATCCTCCAGGGCGCCGCGGCTGCCCTGGAAGGCGGGAAGGTGCACCTGAAATTCCGCACCGGCGGCCTGGAAGCCCGGCTCTTCCCCACATCGGAGGAGCTCGCGGGAGTTATCGGGGAGGCCGTCAGACGGCAGGTTCCATTCAAGCTCACCGCGGGCCTGCACCAGGCCGTCCGGCACACCGACCCCACCACCGGGTTCACCCATCACGGATTTCTTAACATCGCCTTGGCCACCGCTGCAGCCGCCCGGGGCGCGGGACCCCGCCACGTCATGCAGATCCTGGAAAACGAAGACGGGGCCGGGCTGGCCACTGAAGCGGGAAGCCTCAGCACAATCTCCTGGAGGCAATGGTTCCACTCCTTCGGTACCTGCAGCATCAACGAACCGCTCGAATCACTGGCGGCCTTGGGGCTCGACCCGGCCGCCTTCGACCACTTTGGATCCGGCATCCCAGCCACAGCACGATCTTCACACACTCCCGATCACGAGAGGGCTCGCTCATGACAGCCATCGAAACCGGCAGCATCGCCGATTTGTTCACAGCAGACGGCTTTGGACTCGGACATCTTCCGTACGCGTCCTTTACCGCGCCCGATAGCGGTTCGCCCAGCCTGGGCATCCGCATCGGCAACCACGTCCTGGCGGTTTCGGCAATTACAGGCCTTGCCGCCGATGCTTCCCCCGAACTGAAACAGGTCGGTGACGGCGCGAATCTGGACCTCCTGCTAAAGGGCGGCAGGCAGGTCTGGGACCAACTGCGGACGCTGATCCAGGAAACCCTGGCGGACGTCTCCGTGTCGGCCAGGCTGAAGGACCAGTTGCACCTCGTCAGTGATGTCGAACTGCATATGCCGTTCACTGTCGGAGACTACGTGGACTTCTATGGCAACGAGCACCACGCTACTAACGTCGGAAAAATCTTCCGGCCGGAGCAGGCGCCGCTGACTGCAAACTGGAAGCACCTCCCCATCGGCTATCACGGCAGGTCCGGTTCCATTGTTGCCAGCGGCACCGCCGTGCCCCGCCCGAAGGGGATGCGGCCGGAACCGGACGGCACACCATCCTTTGGACCGTCCAGGCGGCTGGACATTGAAGCGGAAGTCGGCTTCGTCCTGGGTGGCAGTGCTCCTGCCGGGGAAATCCCGCTGGATCAGGCAGGAGAGCACATTTTCGGTGTAGTGCTCACCAACGACTGGTCGGCCCGGGACATCCAGGCCTTCGAGTACGTCCCCCTCGGGCCGAACCTCGGCAAGTCCTTCGCAACCTCGATCGCAGCCTGGGTCACTCCCGTCACCGCGCTGGATCCGGTCCGGACAGCACCTCCGGCACGGGACATCCCCCTGGCAAAGTATCTCGATGACAGCAGCACCCAGTACTGGGGATTCGACCTGCAGATCGAGGTCCTCCTGAACGGAGAGACAGTCTCCCGGCCTCCCTTCGCCAGCACGTACTGGACAGCAGCCCAAATGCTCGCCCACATGACCGTCAACGGGGCCGCGATGCGTCCCGGTGACTTTTTCGCCGGCGGCACGATCTCCGGACCCGAAAAGAATCAGCGCGGATCGTTCCTGGAACTGGCCTGGGGCGGGGAGGAACCACTCGTCCTCGCCGACGGCACCGAGTTCACTTTTCTCCGCGATGGAGACGAGGTGACCCTCCGCGCCACCGCAGACATCGGCGGGGAGACACACATCCGGCTCGGCGACTGCGTCGGCAAAATAGTGCCGGCAACTGCCGCGTGAACAGCCGCTGTGGTGGGCTGCGCCTGCCCGATCCCCCATGCCGGCCAAGGTCGGCCGCAACCAGCCCCAGAGGTGCGGCGGCATCTGAGAGGTGCGGCTGCCCAGCGTAAGATCAGATCGCCCGCAGTTCCTTTACGAACCGGGGGAGGGGCTTCCAATGAATGACCGGCATCTCCTGCTGGACCAGACAGTTCACAGGTGTGCCCGGCAGGAGGCCCGTCCGAAGATTCGTTGCGGGCCGTCGAAAGAGAGGACGACATGAAGTTCACTTTTCGTCAGCTCGAGTATTTTGCGGTTCTGAGCGAGCACCCGACTCTGAGTTCAGCCGCAGCCGCCTTGCATGTGTCGGAGTCGGCGCTGTCACATTCCATCACTGACCTGGAAAAATCAGTGGGGGTTCAACTCTGCCAGCGAAGAAAGGCCAGAGGCCTGTCGCTTACTCCGGCAGGCCGCTACTTTGCGGAACGGGCCCGGATGCTCATCCAGGATGCCATTGAGCTGGCAAACGAAACTTCAACCGCGGACGGCCATTTGAGGGGCCCGGTACGGCTGGGGTGCTTCGCAGGTGTGGCTAACAACGTCCTGCCGACCCTGCTGGAAGGGTTTCCCAAAGCCCACCCCGATGTTTCGATCGAGCTGACTATAGGAACTGATGACAGTCTCCTGCCTGGTTTGTATGGGGGAAAGCTCGATTTCGTCATTCTTTATGACATGCTGCTGCCCCCGAACCTGCATCGTCGGACCATTTACGAAACGGAAGTGACAGCAGTCGTACCGGGTGCACACCGGCTCGCCGGCCAGGAGTCCATCAGCTTGGCCGATTTGATAGACGAGCCTTTTATTATGGTGGATTCCAGACCAAGTACAGAAAACACCTACCGTATCTTTCGGGAGCAGGGGCTCGTCCCGCGCATGTCAGCGTCGGTTCCGTTGGTCGAGCTGGCGAAGGCCCTCGTGGGGCGCGGTTTGGGTTATAGCCTGCTGATGTCCCGGCCGAACGCTACGAACCTGACAACTGAGGGCCGCGAAATTGCAGCACGTCCACTGGCTCCGCGTGCCGGCCTTTCCTCTGTGGTTGCTGTCTGGCCCGAGGGGTTTGAGCTGACCCCCCGGGCCAGAGCGCTAATGGACTTCGCCGCCGGTCGTTTGGGAGGTTCCTCCAGCGGCTAAGGACCCGGTCTGATCTGAGTGGGGGTTTAGAGGTCAGGACTGAGCTGTTTGATGAGGGAGCGGATGTCGTCGATGTCTTCCAGGGAATCCACTGAGGCCACGAGGGAGCTCTCCCGCTCGGCCGGTATGCTCTGCCCGGCATAGCTCAGGCAGTCCCGGAACCGCTGCAGGTGTTCTTCCTGGGAAAGCGGGTTGCCGGGAAACCCTGGGGCGGTCTCGATGGAGCGCGAATAGGCCGGGTGCCCTGAACGGTCGATGGTCAAGCGTGCAGCGGTATGACCCACTTCATCCAACTCGTGCGCCTGCTTGACCCTGATGCGTTGCATCAGGGCGCCAACAGAGGAATCAGCAACCGACTCTGGGCGGAAGTGCTCAAGACGGGAATCGCCCCGTAGGAGCGCGTTGGCCACACAGTATTGTGCGCTGAACTGGGCATTGACCTTCGGCGTGTCGCCCATCTCAAAAGGATGCCCAACGAGTCGAAACGCGTACGGCGGCAGATGAACCTCGACCTCCTGTATGTCGTCGACATCGAATCCGGGGCTTCGGACCGCGTCCAAGGCCAGTTCAGTGACGCTCTGCGTCACGCCACAGCTCGGAAACTTCTTGAACACCATCCCGGTGAGCTCGTACTCAATGCCGATGCCCTCGAGCAAAGTAGCAGGGTCTTCGCTGCCGCGGCCGAAGAGCCGCATGTAGCCGTACGTGCCGCCGAGAAAATTGCGCGGACCGGTGAGCCCTGCCCTGGCCAGTTGTACGCACTCAATCGCGATTTGAGCCACCCAGCCTTGGATAAGTCGAACGGCCAACGACCCATCGATGTTGCTTTGGAAGCTGCCGCCACAGCGGTTAAACGCCAGCGCCAGGGCATGGAGCGTTTCGTCCTCCGACAGCCGGGCCACACGTGCCGCCGCGGCTGTTGCACCCATAACACCTGCAACCCCCGTGGGGTCGAACCCGCCGTACTGCTCTTCAGTCAGATTGAGCCTGGAGCCGGTCTCAAGTCCGGCGATGACGGCCGCCAGAAAATCCTGCCCGGAACAATCCTGAAAGAGTTCACTCGCCGCCAAGGCTGCGGGCACAACTGAGGAGCCCAGATGCAGCCCGGGTTTCATGGCGTCGCAGTAGTCCAGGGCCCGGGCCATTGCCCCGTTGAGCAGCGCGGCGCTTGAAGCCGGCACTTTGTCACCAAAGACCCACGTCGTGGCCTCCGGTTGTCCGCCACGTTGGACAAGGACGGAACGAAGGCTGGCAATCCCGTCCTCTCCTGTCCCGGCGAGGGCCGTGCCTAAGACGGTCAGGATCACTTGCTTCGCGGTGCCCACGACGTGCCCAGGAGCTTCCTCGGCCTGGACGTTCCGGATAAACGCGGCGAGCTGGCGCTCTATATTCATGGTGAAGTCCTCATAGTGTTTAGTACCCTCACGGTGACCGGACGGGGTGGTTCAGCGGCTCATCTGGCGCCGGCAGGGGCGGCTGAGCGCGTCTCCTCGGCGAATTGCCGCAGCGAAAAACCTTCGCGTTCCGCGGCTTCTTTGGTGGGTCCCTGACCTGCTGCCAGGAGCCGGCGGGCAGCGCCGTGATCTGCTGGGGAATTGACGGATTCAACGGCCACCAGGCGCCCGTAGCGAAAGCACAATGTGGAAAACTTTGCCCCGCCCAGGTCACCCGCGGTTACCGTGTCATCGGCTGGGTCGGACAGCCCCGCGATCTGGAGCCTGTGGGGGCCTTGAATTGACCAGAACCACGGAAGATCGACGTAGGGGTCTTCGCGGCCAACAATCGTATGTGCAGCGCTGCGTGCTTGATCGGTTGCGTTTTGAATGGACTCGAGCCGTGTGCGTGTTCCTGTATGGATGTTTGGGAAATTCGCGCAGTCGCCGACGGACAGGATCGCCGGATCAGAAGTCCGCAGCGCCTCGTCAACGACTACGCCATTGTCCGTTTGTAGTCCGCACTCGGCTGCAAGCCCGTCATTGGGTGTGACGCCAATGCCCACGACCACGAGATCGGCGGCGTAGGTTGCGCCGGTCGTGGAGATGGCGGCTGCCACGCGTCCATCCGGGCCCGGCTCGAAGGCTGTGATGCCCTCACCCAGGCGCAAGTCCACGCCCAATTCGCGGTGAGCAGCAGCGAACCAGTCTGCTGTTGGCCGGGTCAGCGCCCGGCCCATGGGACGTGGGCCATGCTCAAGAACCGTTACGCTGCAGCCGTGAGCGCGAGCCGCAGCGGCGAACTCCAAACCGATGAATCCTGCACCGATCACCACGACGTGGCGCGCCAAGGGCAGTGCCGCGTGCAGTGCTTCTGCGTCGGAGAGCCTCTTCAAGGAATGGATGCCCGGGAGTTGTGCGCCGGGGCACTGCAGTCCGCGGGTACGGGCACCCGTGGCCAGGACGAGCCAGTCGTACGCCAAGACCGCGTTGTCGGCCAGGGTAACGGTGCGGGTCTCGCGGTTGACGGCGACCGCGCCGGCTTCCTGCAGAGCGACGTCCTTTTCGGTGAAGAACGATGCCGCCCGCAGAGGTAAGGGCAGAGGTTTCTTGCCCGGCAACAGATAATCCTTCGAGAGTGGAGGTCGCTGGTACGGAAGCCCTGGTTCGTCGCTAACCACCGTTATCTTGGCGGCGTAGCCCGCGGACCGGAGCGAATCTGCGACCTGCAGCCCGGCGTGTCCTGCCCCTATGATGACGACAGCCATGGCCTAACGCTGGGCTTCCGGAATGTCGACAACGATGGAATCCAGGCCATCTCCCAGTTGGATCTGACACCCAAGCCGCGACCGGTCGGTTCTCTCGGCGGTTGTGCAATCAAGCATTTCGTCCTCGTCCTCGGCAGGCTCGGGAAGTTCGTCCAAAAATTCCGGTCGGACGTAGACGTGGCAGGTCGCGCACATCGCCTGTCCGCCGCATTCGCCGACGATGCCCTTTACTCCGTTGCTGACGGCAGCGTGCATCAGGGTTGTGCCAACCTGAACTTCAAGGCGACGTTCGGACCCATCAGGCTGGGCGAAAGTTACTGTGGCCATGGTTTCTCCTGGGTTCAAGGGATTGGTAAGCATTGACGGCCTCGGGTCAACTGGCTCGGGCTTCTTCGGGCTGGACGGTGGGAGCAACTCCGAGGTCTTTGTTGCGGCCGTCCCTGACGGTGCTGACGGTGACAAGGGAGATGATGCTGAGGGCAATGATGTAAAGCCCGATTGAGGGGGACCAGCCGGTCGCATTAATTAGCAATTGCGCAACCATTGGGGCAAACGCACCGCCAAGGATGGTTCCTATCGCGTAT
Source organism: Arthrobacter sp. LjRoot78 (assembly GCF_964254335.1). Taxonomy (NCBI): domain Bacteria; kingdom Bacillati; phylum Actinomycetota; class Actinomycetes; order Micrococcales; family Micrococcaceae; genus Arthrobacter; species Arthrobacter sp. LjRoot78. The sequence continues at coordinate 17,415 of NZ_CAXUTG020000002.1, forward strand.
CCGATGGAAACGCCGGAATACCGGACTTCGATGGGGAACATTTCTGCATACATGGCACACATGGGCCCGTAGGCGAAACCCAGCCCGAAGGTTAGAACGATGGTCGCCAGCCCCAGGAACCAGATGTTCGCTGTGTCGATCAACAGGAACATCGGGATCATCCAGAGGATGACAGCTGCGTAGCCGATCTGAAAGGTCTTGACCCTCCCGATCTTGTCGGAGACCACTCCGCTCCACAGCGTGGTGGCCAGCCAGGCCACCGCGGCAAGGCTGATTACGGCAAGCACCGGAGTCTGTGCCATGCCCAGGGTTTTGGTGGCGTAGGAGGAAATGTAGGCGATGAGGAGCCAGCCGGCAGCGTTGTTTCCCATGAAAATCAGAGCGCATTTGGCTACGTCCTTGAAGTGCCCCTTGAATAAGAGGCCCAGAGGTGCCGAGGACTGGCGCCGACGCGTGAGAAGTTCCGCGAAAGCGGGGCTTTCATCGACCGACCTGCGGATAAAGAAGCCAAAGACGATGAGGACAACCGAGAGGAGGAAGGGAATACGCCATCCCCACGCGACAAACGCTTCAGGACCAACGAGCAGTGTCAGCCCGGTAAGAACCAACGACGCCATCAGCATGCCGACGGGGACACCTACTTGAGGGAATGCCCCGAACAGGCCCCGCTTGCCCTTGGGAGCATGCTCCACGGCCATGAGCGCAGCTCCGCCCCATTCGCCTCCGGCTGAAAGTCCCTGCAGGATTCGCAGGACCATAAGGAGGACAGGGGCCCAGACGCCGATCTGGGCGTATGTGGGCAGTATGCCCATGGTGGCGGTTGCGCCGCCCATCAGAAGAAGTGTAACGACCAACATTTTCTTGCGTCCCAGGCGGTCTCCGAGGTGACCGGCGATGATGGCACCAAGGGGTCGGAAAAGGAAACTAATACCGATGGAGGCGAACGCGACGATCTGCGCCACTGCAGGGCTGTCGGCACCGAGAGGCTGGAAATAGAGCTGACCGAATACCATCGCAGCCGTGGTGGCGTAGATAAAGAAGTCGTACCACTCAATGGACGTTCCGACGAGGGTTCCAACAAGGACCCGCCGTTTTTCCGGGGGCAGGGCCCTCAATACTCCTCGAGGGTGGGTAGCAGAAGCTGAAGCTGACATAACAAACTCCTAATAAGGGGGTGAAGCAATGCGCCAGGACCATTGCGTAGGGGGTGCGGGTAACTGCGGCCCTAACGGGAAGGGCCGCAACCCTATCTGCGTGATGTGGGATGTGGGGTGCGGGGCCGGAACCTTGGTGCGCCGGTGTGTGGTTCAGGACCAGGTAATGGGAAGCTGGGTTAAGCCTCGGAATACCCAGCCGTTCCAAACAGCGGACCGCTCAGTGTCGACCCGCAGTTCCGGAAGCTCTTCATAGAGCAGGGGAACCGCGATGCGCCCTATCGAGATTCGCGCAGCCCACTGTCCTGCACAGAGGTGGACTCCGCTACCGAACGCCATGTGTGATTGCTTGGGCCGTGAAATATCAAAGTCGTCAGGATCTTGTCCAAAATGCCGGCGGTCGCGGTTGGCCGAGGCCAGTCCGAGCCCGATAGATGCGTTCGCGGGCAGTGAGTAACCCTCAAGCACCGTGGCGCGAGTCGTCTCTCGTGGGGCCATCCCAATTGGAGAAAGCCAGCGGACAGTCTCATCAAAGACCGCATCCCACAAACCGTCACCGTTCAACACTCGCATGCGCTGTTCCGGGTGTTGGTCAAGGGCCCAAATCGAGTTTGTGATCATATGCTGCGGCTCGTTCATGCCCCCGGAAATCATCAGCTTGACGTTGGCGGCAACATCGAAGTCGCTCAAGCCGCCGTTGGCGAGAGCCGAAATCAAAGATGAATTCGGTGTGCGGCGGTAGTAGGGAATGAGTTCCCTCAGCACCGCATCAACTTCTTCCTGCGAGGCGTCACAGCGGGTCCATATGTCGGCACGGTCCAAGACATTGGCAATACCATCAATGAAATCAGAGGACCACCTTTGCATGTCTGATGCATCGGCATCCTCCAGTCCGAGGAGATCAATCAAATTCTGAGCAGCCAAAGGGGCCGCGAAATCTGTATTCAGATCAGCGTGCTCCGGACCTCGATCTTTCAACGCGTCCAAGTAGAATCGGGCATTGCGTTCGAACCTGGGGACCCACGCTTCATTTAGATTCTTCGGCCGCAGCGCGGAATTGACCGCTTTGCGATCGGCTGCGTGTTCCGGATCATCTTTGCGTAGCATCGGCCGTGCACCCAGAGCCTTAGCCATCGCCCCGCTGCTGACGTTTGCCGAGTACACCGATTGGTCTGACTCGGCTTCTCGACAGCCTTCGAAGGTGGTTACCAGGAACTTGTTCAAGCCCGGAATCCACGCAACAGGAGACTCTTCACGCAGGCGCTCGTACGTCGGGTAAGGATCACGGGACAGCTCAGCAAGATCGACCCAATCCGCCACCGGGGGCTGCTGAAAAGTATCGGCGTGGTCAAGAACCTGAACGGCGGAATCGTCGGGCCGCGCCGTCTGCCCGAACGGGCAACCAGAGTCTGTGGATTGGGTCATTGCAGCTGATCCTCCTTGATCACAATGTCTATGTGTCGATAGTCACAGCCCACATACCTTTAGTAAAGTGAAGAATTCCGCACATAAACTTCGATTTTTTTCATGTATGGAGCCCTCTGACTGGTGGTCAGGCAAGGCAGCGCACTTCCGGCTGCGAGCCTGCTGTCCGTCGCGGTGCGTGCCTCCCGGGTCCGGCAAGCTCCCGGGCTACTCTGTTTGGGACCCAAGGAGGTGCCAGTGGATTCCAACAACGACGTCGAGAGCCCGGAGCCAGTTCCCGGCCAAGAAACCAGCAGCCGTGAGGCAGCCGAGGCCATGTGGAGGTTTGTGCACGCCGAGTTCGGCTTGCTGACCTCGCAGGAGATGGCTCTCCAGCTGGGGATCGCGGACCCGGACGATGTCCGCAGGCTCTATTCCGAAGGCCGGCTGGTCGCGATCCACCGCGGCGGCCGGGTGCTCTACCCCGGATTTCAGATCGACCCCGAATCGCGAACCATTCTGCCGGTCTTCCATGACCTCCTGCGCGCTGCCGAGGAGGCGGTGCGCCACGAGTCGGCGATGATCTCATGGCTTGTGCGCCCAAGCAGCTCTCTGGACGGGGCCCGGCCCGTGGACCTTCTCGATGACCCCGAACGGATCCTGGCCGAGGCCAGGACATTGTTGAACGCGGGGTCCTGAGACGCTGGGGTTGTCAGCTTTGCTTGGACTACTACGAGTGGCAGAAGACCGAGGATGGCAAGAAAGAGCTGGGAGACACAATCCAGAGGGTTCTGGCCCTTGTGGGACTCATAGGGACTGTAATTGGAGCCGGCTTTTCAGGAGCCTTTGATGCGTTCAAGTGGGCCATCATCGAGGAAGTACAGCGTAAGGATGCCGCCGTCCGCGGGGCGATGGACGTCGTAGAACGTAGAGAAGAAGTACGCCTCTAGACAGAGGGAACAAAGGGGAAGGGGTGTCACTGTTATAGGTGACACCCCTTCCTTGCCTCATTTTGGGTTTAACGTGCGGGGCCGCTCTTGGTCCTGTCTGCACCGACTGCTGCCCCTGTGCGGGTCCTTTTGGCCTTGGCTGCGCCTTTACCCATGGTGACGGCTGCGCTGGGGTGTGTGCCCTCGCTGCGTTCCGCAGCGGCGCGTCCTCGGACTTGGGTTTCATTGGCTCCGGTAGTGGCCAGGGATACTGCGAAAGCTTCATTGCGTTCCGCGGAGCCGTAGTCGGCTGCTGACGTGCTTTCCGTCTTGAGGCCCTGGTCTTTGAGCCGGCGGCTGAGGTTGCCTGTGACGCGGGTTTCGATATCGCGGCCGACGCTTTCCATGCGGGCGAAGAGTTCCTTTTCGGCTCGTTGGTACCGCTGTTCCACGGGCGTCCGTTCGGACCCTGTGAAGCCTCCCTCTGCCAGGAGTTTGGCTTCGTGCATGTCCTTGGCGGCTTTCGCGAACCCGGGATCCTTGAAGTGTGAGTCGCCGGCGCCGTTGATGTTTGCGGTGGTCTCTTTCCGCAGCTGGTCAAGGTCTGGTCCGTTGATGCCGTCCTTGCCGATGAGGAACATGCGTTCCTGCACGGTGGCGTCCGCGGCCGCCACTGCTGCAGGGGTCTTAGCAGTGTGAGCGGTCTGCAGCGCTTGGGCCAGCTCGGGGTTGGCCAGGTATTCGGCCGGCACCTGGTGGCGTTCCATTTCCGGGGCCAGCGTCACGGCCTGCGCGCGGAGTTCTTCGGCGCGGGCGGCAGCGAGCAGGCCCATGGCCTTCTCGTGTTCGGTGGCCGCCGTGCGGGTTTCTTCGTGGCTGCGTTCCAGTGCGTCCTGCCGGGCCTTGTCCGTGGCGGCATGCTGGATATCTGATTCCAGGTATCCAGAGTCCTTGCCGGCCTCGCGGGTATCGATGCCGTAGCGCGTGAAGACTTCCTGACGGATCTTTTCTGAGGCCGCGAGGGCGGCCGGGTCGTGGTCTTTCCAGCCTTCAGCGACGGCGTGGGCCGTGGCGATGTCGTGGGGCTGGGCCTTGTCCCACCACTGGTCCTTATTTACCTGTGCCAGCGCCGCTCGCGCTGCGCTGCGGTCTGCCGTGAGGCGGGCCTGGGCTTCGTGCGCTGCCTGGGCATCTTGGTGTTCCTGCTGCCGTTGGGATTCCTGCCGGCGACGGGCCAGCGTCTCGGCAATGCGTGAGGCGATCATGAGGGACTGCCGCATGCCGCCGTCCAGCAGTTCGTCCATTCCGTCTGATTCACTCATCGTGCTCCCCTTGCAGTTGGTGGTGGTCGTTATCGGTCCAGTACGGGGCCGGACTCACGGCCCGTGTGCTGGTGGGTTTTGGCCGGCGTTGGTGTGCTCGGTACCGCTGACCCTGGACGGATGGGCGCCATGCCGCGCAGTCCAAGTTCTACGGAGTTCGTTGCCTGTTCCGGTGCACCGACGGTGACCGGGCGGGGCATGGTGGCTGCGAATGGTTTCAGCTGCTCTGTGACGACGGCCCGGAGCCGTTGCGCTTCACGGGTTCGTCCGGACTGCTGGTGCATCTCGTGGATAGCGAAAGCCGTGTTCACCAGTTGCAGCATGAGCGCGGACTGAGCGGCCGTTTTGCTCTTGCTGGACGCGGCCATGAACAACATGGCAGTGCCGGCAATGGACGGCAGTGCGACGGGCTTGCTGTGCTGGCGTGGTGCCCGGAGTTGGGCGGTGCGGGACAGTTCGGCGGCGGTGGCCGCCAGCGGACCCGGGGTCGGTTCGAGCCGGTGGGACCATGCCGCGAACGCGCCGGATACTTCCCTTGCTGCTTTCGCCCAGGTGGCGTGATCGTCACGGGGCAGTGTGCGCAGCTGCTCAACCAGTGCGGTCGCGTTCCGCGTGTATTCGACCCACATTTCCGCCGGGGGTGTTCCGTTTTCGGGGCCGGTCCTGGACACGGTGCGCCTGTTGCGGGCCGCTGCGTTCCATTCCGCTGCGGCCTCGGTTGCCAGCTGCGGTGAGTCCATCCACTCTTCACGCAAAGCACCGAGCTTCAGGTCGGAGGCGAGGGTGCCGCCGCCGAACCAGATAGGCCGCTCGCCCTGCTTCGGGCGTTCGGCCACGGAGTACCCGACGATGACGTCGGTGGTGTTCTTCGCATAGCGCGGACGAACCAGCATGCCGGTGTCGCGGGCGCGCCGGACGAACTCACCTTCGGTCGCCGAGGAGCTGGCGCTGGCGCGGACTTTCCGGGCCAAAGAGGAGCGGTGCATTTCCCGCTCGTCCCGGACAGCGGTGGCTTTCTCGGCCCGGTCGTAACCTCGGGTGGCGTGCACGGTGGAGAGCTGTTCCAGCCCGTACTTAACCTCCAGCTCACGGCACGATTCCTGAGCCTTCTTGTAGTCGCCGTGGGTGGATGCCTTGGTGCCGTCTTCGCGGACCAGGGACACGGCCAGGTGGATGTGGTGGTTGCCGTTCTCACTCGTGCCATGGTTGACCGCAACCCACCGGCAGCGGGCCTTTCCGCTGCTTTCGGTGAAGCCCATGGAATCCACGAAATCATTGGCGATATCGCCCCACTGCTGATCCGTCAGGGCGCCCTCTTCGGCGCGCAGACTCAGCGAGCAATGCCACACGCTCGCGTCCTTGTAGCCGACGTGAACGCGCTCCTTCTTGGCCGCATCCCACTGCATGTCCTTGATCTGAACCGATACGCCATAAGCCCTGCGCGGCTGGTCCAGATGCTTGGCAATAGCCAGCGCATCGTCCCGGTCCAGAACACCATCGTCGTACCACGCCATGATCGCCGCGTCGCCCGCTACAAGGTGCGGATCAGAGTGTGCGTTCTTCGTTTTGTTGGCGTCCGTGGAGGCCAAATAAACCATGAGCCCGCCCATACGTGAACCGCGGGTGATGTTCGGGATCATCCCTACATCAACCCCTCAATGGTGCGGTCAATGCGCATCGCAACGGAGCGGAGGTGCTTCAACGCTTCGTGCGCCTCGGCGGGGAACTCGCTCGTGGCGTTGGCCTGCCGTGCGAGCTGGTTGATGTTGTTCGAAGAACGCGCCAGCAAGTTGTGCAGGGACATCAGTTCCGCGATAGCGGCACGTCGTTCGGTTGTCGTCTCCTGCGCCTCGGACAATGCCGAGGTAAGCAGCAGGTTCGGGACGGTCACCTTCTCGCGTTCGGCCCTGGCGACAAGCGCGGCTTCCTCTTCAACAGTGACCCACAGGTCACGGCGCTTCTTGCTGCCGGCGGGAGTGTTCACCCGACGTCGGCGCGACAGATTGAAACGGTGAGTGAATCCCTCATCCGACATTCAATCCATCCCTTCAAAGGCCCAGCGCAGCGACCCCGGAACCGGGGACCACACTGACCAGTGTGCCGCACTCGACCGCCAGTGTCGAGCGCGACAAGCCACTTACACCCGTGTAAGTGTATAGCTTGCTCCGGACGGTTGGCTTCGGTGGTTTCGTCGTCTCGTGTGCGGAGAATCAGAAAACCTGCTGCCGAGCGTCAGCCGTGGCCGGTAGGGTTTGGGCATGGATATCAACGAAATCACCGCGAAAGCCGCCGCCAAGATTGACGCCGCCCGGGACGCCAAAGTTAACGCCGTGAAGACGGCAGCTGCCAGCGGTGTGGAGGTTCAGGAGGCTGCTCGGCTGCTCGTCGCAGCAGAGCAGAAGTACGCCAAGGACTACCAGACGGCCCTGCGTACAGACTGGACCGAATCCGACTTGCGCGGCTTCGGTCTCGACGCTCCGACCAAGAAGGCCGGCGGCCGTCCGCGCGGCCGGAAAGCTGCCCCAGAAGCGGCTCACGTGACTGGTGCTTCGGATAAGTAACCCCTCGCCCACGGGCACGGCAAAAGCTACTTCCTGCGGGCTTTTCCCGCACACATCTGGACGACGGGACCCATCTGACCGCCCGCACACAACCACCGCGTCACCACCCAGCCCGCGTCACCCCGGGTAAGCGCTGGCTGTGCACAGGCTCCATAACGCGCGGGCCGGGTCGGAGAAGTTCCCCATGGTTCGTAGCCTCAACGCGGCCGACTCACCGTCGACCGCGGGCGGGTTCTTTTCAGCAGGAATCACACAGAGCAAGAGCTTCGCAGCAGTAGCCCGCGGAGCCTCTTGTCGGTGACTGAATGGCTCAGGAGCATCCGTTCGGCTAAGAGAGGGCACAAGGAAGGCCCGGGCCCTGCCCTTCGAGAGGCTTTGCCCGGGCATTCCTGGTCCTATCGACTGAGAGAAGCGGGCCGTACGACGTCCATCCAGTCCAGGAACTCGGCAACAGTACCGATCCGGGCGATGCGCTCGTGGATGGCCTTCTGGTCGTGGCCGGGGACGAAGTCGCCTCCCGTCGTCATCTCGCCGCAGCCGCACCGGCAAGGCTGGCCGGCTTCGCCGTCGAAGTCAGTGTCCTCGAAGTAGCGGACCGGGTTCCGGGCGGCGCTGACGGGGCTCGGGTGGCCGACGTACTTGTCGAAGACCGGGTGTCCCTCGCTGAGGATCTTGCCGTGGATCGTGTAGCGGTCGTCGCGCTTCTCCTCGGGGTTCCGCCCGTACAGGGTGGTGCGTTCCAGGGAGTCGATTTCGACGGCCTGGATGACGGTCCGCCCGAAGGAGAACAGCGCGTACCGCTCCTTCTGGCCGCGGGCCCCGATTGCCCATTCGCCGTGGTTGGCCTCGTACATTTCATCCTGAGTCATGCCGGCTTCATAGCCGACGTACGGGCGGCCGAGACCGTCCTGTTCAGGATTGACAGGCTTTTTGGCGGTGACGGTGATGTGCAGCATTGGTGCTCCTTGGTTGGAAAGTTATAGATAAGGCTCCCGGGTGACTCAAGTATGTTTGTAGTGGTTATACTTGTCAAGGCCGGGTTACTCATCTATATGCAGCGGGAAGGCAGAAGGTCATGTCCGCGCACATGAGAGCGACAGGGAGACCATCCCGGCGCCTGGACTTCAAGGCCATCGGCCCCGTCCTCACTGTCGCCCCGTAAGCAGCACCAAAACAACAGCGACGGATCTCCGAAACTCCGGGGCTGTTGTGCTTCACGGCCCTCTGCAGGAGCGTGCCATGGGACTCACCGCCGGATACGGCATCGGCGGAGAGATTCTGACATTGCCTGGTGCGGGGCCACGGCCGTTCAGAGTTTGCGTCGTTAAACGGAAAGGGAAATCTGCAGCCCGAGCGGAGCGAGGTCCTTTGGGGCGGCACTTAACGAGGTGAGGCCGGCCCGTAGGGGGCCGGCCTCAGTTTTTCCCTCAGCAAAAGGAAACCTTGTGGTGCAGCGTCGTCGCTGCGGAAGTTACTGGCCCAGCGGGGATTTTTCCCAGGAGATGTCGACGACGGAGGCCCCCTGCTGCATGGTCAGCATGGACAGCTCGAGCACGTCCTGGGTGTGGGTGGCGCCTGCGGGTGCGGCGTCGTCGTCCGTGAGGATGAAGTCGTGGCTCATGATGCTGCTCTCTGGCGTGAGTGGTGTCCGTTGCTCTCTCACTGTAGCCCGGCGGCAGTCTTTTGCCTCTCTCGTGTTGCTGCGCCCGCGTCAGCGTTGATCGGCGGCCGGAGGAGCGCCAGCGGGGGAGGCCGCCGCCGCCCGGGGGGCCCGGAACCGTTGCCGGTCCGCCCCCCCGTTTGTCCTAGCGGTGCCTCTTGTACGCGGTGGCGGCGTCCTGCGCGACCGGGGCGATGGTTCCCCGGTTCACCAGCTGTTCCATCAGTTCAGCGAGCCGGTAGCCGGGCGTGTCCGCGATGGCGAGGGCGAAATGGTCTGTGGCCACGGATGACTGGCCTTTGAGGTACGCCAGCCAGCCGGTCAGGGTCAGCAGGGGCGCACGGTAGCCTTCCGGCGCCGCGTCGATCAGGAGCCGCGCCGCATCCTGTGCCCGGTCGACCCGGTTCCAGTCCGGCGTGATTCCCTGCCCGATCAGCAGGTCCCCGCTCCCCTCCGCGTCGGGCCGTGCCGGGTCGATCACGTTGCAGAACATCACGTCGCGCAGGTCAGGGCGCTGAAAGCATGCCAGCAGCTCCACTGTCGTTGCCGGGTCTGCCCAACCGACACGGGTCAGGGCATCGGCCCACAGTGTCCGGCCGGTGTTCAGATCTCCGGCGAACACTCCGGGCAGGGCCTCACGGATCCGCTCGGAGGTGTCCGCGGGACCGGTAAACGGCGCGTAGGTGGTGCCGGGTTCCTTTTGGTAGCTGCTCCCCCGGAACACCATTTCCGCGTTCAGTTGCCCATCGGTGATGGACTCCAGCGGTTCGGGCTGGCAGCACCCGGCGTCGCTGTCGCACAGCAGGTTCTGCCAGTGCTCCGAGGTGACCAGCCACGCGTCTTTCAGCGGGGTTCCTGCGATCTCCAGTTCCTGAATCACGGCTTCTACGTGGTCGTGAAACGGGCGCTGCGCCGCGGCGTCCGGGGCGTCGTCCGTGTAGATGGCCAGCAGGACCGCGGTGGCCTGCGTGTCTACCGCGAGGTAGTCCACCATGGCCCGCGCGAAACCGACAGGATCCCCGAACAGGGGCGCGTCGACGCGGAGTGTGGCGCCGAGGGTGTTCCCGCGCAGGGTCAGGAAAACGAAGGACTCCTTGGGGGCGAACCCGAGTGCGTGCGGGATGAAGCCAAGGATGTCGGCCGGGGAGGAAATGCGGATTGCGTCGTTCATGGGTTGTCGTCCTTTGCTGAGGATTCCGGTGGGTGGGGCGGCTTAGGTGACCGGCCAGCTCCCCTTCTCACAGTTGTTTTTGGCTGCTGGCGAAGCTTGCGGAGCTGTGGCCGACGGAGGCCTGTCTACCGAAGGCAAGGACCGTGGAATCTGCGGAGGAATTCAGCGACGAAGGAGCGCCGGAGCCGATTCTGCGGGCCGCAGGCCCCGACGAAGGAGGGGCTAGACAGGCCGGAGCGGACACGTACAATCCGTCAGGACAGCAGCCAAAAGACGTCGTAGACACAAAAGGACCAGGGATGGCCGGAGCCCTGCGACGGACAGCACTGGACCCTACAGTCGGCCGCGCCAGCGGACGCCAGAGCAGTGTCTTTGGTCCCGCGGTGCCCGCTCGTCTTGTGGACAGGCCGTGGCAGGATAGGGTCCATTATGGACAGGCGGTTGCGGCGCGCTCCTGACGCCGAATGGGTGCTGATGTACCGGCTCGGACTGAGCCGGCAACGCATCGCTGCCCTCGTCCGCGCCGAGCCCGCCGCCGTCGGATACCATCTGGCCATCGCCCGCCGCCAAGACCCCGGGCTCCAGGCCGAGCACCAGGCCGCCTCCGCCGCCGCACCCATTCCGTACCCCTCGCCCACGGATCTCGCCCGAATGGAAGAAGTCATCGCCTGGGCCTTGGCCGAAGGCTGGCTGCCCGTCGGCCGTTCCGGCGACCGGGGCGAACGGTCCATGGCGCGGTGGCTGTCCGAGCGCCGGCGCGAAGCGGCCGACGGCACCCTGGACCTGGCCTACCGTGACGGTCTTGCCCGGGTGCCGGGGTGGCTGGAAAACCGCAGGGAAGTTGAGGATGAAGCCCGCTGGCACCATCGCCTCGCCCAGCTCGTGGACTTCCGGGAGGAAGGCAACGACTGGCCGCGCCACGGGAAGACCGACTCGGACCGTGAACACACCCTCGGAGTGTGGATCCACACCCAGCGGTACACATGCCGCCGCGGCGAACTCGATCCAGTGAAACTCAAGCTCCTGGACGACGCAGTTCCCGGATGGCAGGTAGGGAGGACCCGGGGCCGCCCTCCCCGGCAGTAGCCGCTGGTTGTGCCCATTGTGGGCAGGCGGAGCCCTGACGAAGCTCAAGGCTGTCCCCGCTGGGTGTGCAACCGGCTGTAATGTCGGTGCCTGCGTGCAGAGTAGTTCACAGCGGCTTCCGGGCCGCTTTTTGCGGCCACACATATTCGAATGTATTTACTAGATAGAAAATATGCAATCGAATATCAGTTCTAGACTAATGGTATGAACCCGGAGCAGGCGAGCAAGCTGCAGGCGCAGTATGCCCGGCGGGCGGGCCCGATCGGGCTGACGGTCGAAGAGCTCGATTTCGAGCACTTCCCCGCCAAAAACGGCTTCCCCGGGATCCCGGTGAAGGCGTGGATCCGGTTCCCGAACTGTGCCGAGCTGGTGGACGGCAAGGTGTATGTCTGGACGGCCAAGGCCGTGGAAGTGACGTGGAAGGACGGGCCGGTGACCTACCGGACCTGGGTGTGGAGTTCGGCGGTCACCCGCCGGGAAGAAATGATGAACAGGAACTTGGGAGAGCGCGTAGACCGTGACAGCAGTAGCGAATGAAACAACCCTCGACGTTGCCGTCGATGTCCGGTTCACCCCGGCCGGCACTCCCCTGGCCGTCCGGCATGAGGGCCGCATCTGGGCCGTGGCCGCCGATCCGGTGCACTGGTTCACCCGGGACGCTTGGTGGGACACCCGGCGCACGGCCGCCGTCGGCAGCGGGGACCTGGTGAGCATCGAATACTGGCGCATCCAGGTCCGTCTCGGGTCCTCAAACTCCGCGCTGCGGACCTTCACGCTGCGCCGGGTCCCGCTCTCCACCCAATGGCTCCTGGAAAACATCAGCGACTAGGCCACGATGACATTAAACCGCCAGCCGATCAGCGATCAGACCTGGGAAGGGATCAGGACGGAAATCACGCTGCCGGCTCTCGGGCAAGTGCGCCGCCGGCTCTCCGAGCTGATGGAAGACCCCGAACCCGTCATGCAGCAGCTCGTGCGTGTCTTCATTGACGACGGGACCTTCTGCCCGGGATTCCAGTTCCTCCCCGGCGGACAACTCCGCCCGCCGGTCCTTGAGCTGTTCCAGCGAGCAATGGAGCTGCAGATCCCGCACAACTGCTTCACGGTCTGGATGGTCACCCCCTCGAGGGAACTTGCCGGAGCCCGCCCCGTTGACCACCTGAAAGGCGCCCCCGCTCCCCTGCTGCGCGCGCTGGAATCCCACCGCTGCGCTAGAACTGGCCCTTGACCACGCTGGCGGGGTGCGTAGCGTGGGTCCATGGGACTCATCTACGACGACCCGGATCTGGCAGCCCTGACGCTGACGCGGCTCGCCGCGGAAGAATCCGAAGGACCCGGCGCCCTGGAGTCGCGCATGCGCGACTATCTGGGCGACCTCGAACAACGCAACGGCACCGCCTACCTGGAGCTGGTGGCCATCGCTCTCGCCCGGGTCCACTTCAAATCCCTGGACGATCTGGCCCGGGCCACCGGCGCAGACTCAACAGCGCTGCTGGACGCCGCCGAGATGGACACGCTGGAGGCCTTATAGGTTCCGGCGAGCATAGGGTGTTCGGGTGGAGATTACCGGCACGGTTCAAGCCCCCGATGGCAGCTATGAACGCGTCAGCGCCCAAGGCAACACCTATGAGGAAGCCCGCCAAGCCCTCGCAGGAAAGATCTCAGAGGGCTATAAACTCCTCGCGATCCGCACGGAACGCTAACCCCACCCTCACTTGCGGTCGTGCCAGCCTCAGCGCGGAGGACGAGAGCCGAACACTCCGACACAGCTGGCTCTAGAAGGCATTTTGGCGGCGTCCGCTTAGTAGGCGTTGCTGTGGTCTTTGTCAGGGGTCCCTGACATACTGGCCGTCAGGATTACCTGACAGAAGGGTGCGCGCTATGGGCTGGATATCAAACGACAACGAACACGAGGGGTGGGCGGCCGCCGTTGCACCCGACGGACGGCTGTCCGCATCATCGACGGGCGAAGGAATGCTCGTCAAGGGCATCACCGGCCGTTACAAGCCGGACAAGATGCTGCCCGACTACGAAGTAATCCCGGACAGCGAGATCATCGGCTGGCGCGGAGCCTGTGGGTGCGGCTGGCAAGGCGAGCTGTGGGAGCGTGTCATGTCGCCGACCGCCGCCGACTTCAGCCGCCGCCGGGACTACCTTTCTCCCGATGACTTCGCACACGCATCCAGCGAGGTCGAAAACGCCATCCACGACGAGTGGAAAGCCCACCTCGCACCGCTGGAAGCTGTGGCCGGAGTGGAGGCGGCAGCGCGTGAATACAACCAAGCCGGGCACCGGCTGGACAAGACCGTTGCAGCCGCGAAGTCAGCCGGAGCGTCCTGGGCGGACATTGGCCGCGCCGTGGGAATCAGCCGGCAGTCCGCCCACGAGCGCTGGGCCGACAAACAGTGAACCCCCAGGCCCAATCAGGAGCGCCAGACGGCCCGTAGCCCAGAGACTCGTCAGATCCAGCCCCGCACGTCTGGTGGTAGCCCTGATTCTCACAAACGAAGGTATTCAAGATTCCTTTGAATCGAGAATCGAGTGCGCCATCCAAACCTGTCATAGTCTGTGAATCACAGCGATAAATGGCTCTGGCACGAATTTCGTGAACGGTGACGGATCGTCGCTGCGGGCGGTGTTCCCGTGCCTGGACAAGGCGCTGGCGAAGCTGCGCCGGGTGGACGGGACGGCACGGATATCGGCCCGGACCCGCGCGAACAGTGCGTTCCCGCGCTCGGACTGCGGGATGCTGTCGCGGCGGGCGCACAGCTGCTACCGACGCCGGATCGAGGACACCTGTCACCGATTCACGAAATTCGTGCCAGAACCCGATAAATGGCGGGGTTTTCACGGTGCTAACTGTCACCTCTGGCGCCCGCAAGCCGATCCTTACGCGGGCGACCAGCTACTTTTCACTCAGGCGCCAGCCAACAGCAAGCTGGAAAGCCGACTGCGGCGCTACTTCCCTTCGACACCGCTCGACGCGCCCGAGCCAGACTCTGCCTGTGCTGCCTTCTCGGCCTTCTCGGCCTTCTCGGCCTTCTTGCGCTTGTACAAATCGATGCCCTTTTTCACGCCGATAAAGGTGATGATTGCGACCAGGGTGCCGCCAACCATGAGCCATACTTTGGGGTCAATATCGTTCTCGGCCTCGGCCGTTTCCTTGTCGGCCTCGGATGCCCGGAAGTTTGCATCCGCCTCGGCCTCCGCGCTCTTCCTTGCGGCCCGCTGTGCTTGCCTGTCTGCAGAGATGTCCGCACGCACTTTCGCGAGCTTTTCAGGCGAGGAGTCAAGCACGTCCGTGATGCTGGGGTCGAAATGTGTCGTCTCATAAGACACGTGGGCGAAGCCGCCGTACCCATTGTCGTGGTACCGCTGAACTCCGAACTCTTCACCTTTCGACGTGAGACCGTATGCACCCGGCTCGCCGTAGAGGATCCCCTGATCCTTCAGCAGGCGATTGACCTCCATGGCGTTCGCGCCGATCCGGGAGCCAATTTCCGTAGCTGATAGCCCAAACTTCCCCACTACTTGCCCCCATCTCCAAGACCGTTTTCCCAACTCGGTCCATTGTAGGGTCCAAGATCCGAAGCAGCCCCGGTGACGGCCCGGTAGCTGGACGCCTTGTGTCCGTAAGCCGGTCGTCCAGCGCGCACCCAAACATGCTCGCGGACGTTGTCAGTTTCAGAAGTCGTCTGCACTGGATTCCGCGGAACTACGGGGCTGGTGTAGACGACTCCTGACACGGAAGCGTTCGAAGTCGTCTGCACCAACCGTCGTTTTTGTCGGAAGTCGCGTACACCAACCGCCATTCTGTCTGAAGTCGCCTGCACGAACCGCCAATGACGTTCGGGACTTCTAGCCGTTGGATTGGGTCTCGGCGGTCAGCGTCTCCGGCGGACGGGGCGGCAGGTAACGATAAAGGCTGGAGCGAGTGATACCTGTGGCTTCGACGATCTCGGAGATGGACTGATTTTCCTGGTCGCGAAGGTGGGCGGCATAGGCAAGCTTCGCTGGATCGATCACGCTGGGCCGGCCAATCCGTTTGCCTTTAGCGACAGCGACGGCACGCGCATGGGCTGCGCGTTCGATCGCGTAGGTTCGTTCCATTTGGCCGAAGAGCGCGAGCATCACGACTGCCAGCTGCGACATCGGATCCTCCGGGTTGGCGGAATCAACCCGGATCGGGTCAGCCAGGTTCCGGACCCCGACACCGCGGCCTGCCAGGTCGTGGATGAGGTTCAGGGTGTCCCGGACGGTACGGCCCAACCGGTCCAGGGTGTGCACCACGATAACGTCTCCCTCGCGGGCCTGGTCGAGGGCTTCATGCAGTCCGGGCCGGTTTGTCGTGGATCCGGATTTCTTGTCCACATAGATATGTTTGGCGGGGATCCCCTCGCCTCGCAGTGCGTCAATCTGCCGGTCAAGGTCCTGTTTCGCGGTCGAGACGCGGGCGTACCCAATATCCATGAGCCCACTGTACCGATACTTATCCTGCACGCCCCGGACGGGACGTCCAAAAGAAGATAGTTGTGGAACGGAATCTGGTCGCGTGTCGCCATTTTTCGAAGGGGCATACCTTGGGCGTTCCACTTCCTAGGAACTGAGACGCAATAGCTGCATCGTCAGGCCAGCCATGAACGCTCCGCCCGGCGCCGCAGTCGACGGGCGGAAGGTGCCGCGGTGGAGGGACCGGCCGCCCGCTAAAGGTTCCTGTAAGGAGGCCGCGCGTCAGCCACGCAGGCGCTTCAACTGAGCCGCGCGCTCAGCCGTGACCCAGAAGAACACCTCGTTGGGACGCGGCGGCGTGAACTTGGGCCCGGACTGCGCGCACCAAGGCTTGGTCAACTCTGGGAAGTGCTTGCCCAGCGTGCGCCTGACCTGAGTCGGGATGTTCTTCATGACGGAGTAGTCCACGTCCAGCGCCTCCGCCAACTCACGGGTGCTCAGAGCGCCGTCCGGGCCGGGGTGGCCGGAGAGGTGGCGGAGCATTCGTCCGACGATGACGTTGGTCTTGGTGTCCATCGCGAAGAACTTGATCAGATTCTCGTCGGTCCAGCTGTCGATCGCTGCCTGATCGGTGACGAACGCATCCTTAGCAGTTGGCTCGATGGGGGTGGCGGGTGTGACGGCCGAAGTCGAAAGCCGTTCTCCGAGGAAGACAAGCACGGCACGGACGTGCTCGTTGGGTACAGGGACGTACTGGAACTCCGCGGCCGGGTCGGTGGCTGGGGTGATGGTCATGGCTCTCTCCTGTTCACTGGAACACTACGTCACGTACTCTAGCACTATTCCAATTAGTACGTGACGTAGATCGTCCAAATGGTCCAGGCCTTGCCATGCGGGACCTGCTTGCCCAGCTGATCAG
This sequence comes from Arthrobacter sp. LjRoot78, assembly GCF_964254335.1. Lineage (NCBI taxonomy): Bacteria > Bacillati > Actinomycetota > Actinomycetes > Micrococcales > Micrococcaceae > Arthrobacter > Arthrobacter sp. LjRoot78. The sequence goes on from NZ_CAXUTG020000002.1 coordinate 34,070, forward strand.
TGCAGCCGCACCGACAGCAAATGAAATGTCAGGCCCGGCGCCGGTCGCCTGTAGCTGAATCGGCACTAAGTGGAACCTGACCGCCAGACATTCGCTACCGCCCCATCACCGGTTCGGAGTAGAGGACTTCTGACACGCCGTGCAGACGACTTCTGAAACTGACAGACGTCCGCGCCGTTGCTGGCCTCGACACGCACGTTTACCCCGCACGACTAAATGCACGGTGAGGGCCCCGTAACTGAAACACTGGGCCAGAGACTGCACTGAAAATCGGATACGCGCGCGTCTCTACGAACGGCCAAGACCTCACGGCCCAACGCGAAGGCCTGATCGCACTTGGCGTAGCCCCCGAGAACATTCACGTCGACCAAGGACTCACCGGCGCCAACAGGACCCGATCTGGCCTCCGCGAAGCGATGGCCGCGGTACGTTCCGGCGACACCCTTGTTGTCACCAAACTCGACCGTCTGGCACGCTCGCTTCCAGATGCACGCGACATAGCCGACGAGCTAACGCGGAAGGGCGTCGTCCTTAGCCTTGGAGGATCGATCTACGATCCCGCCGATCCCGTAGGCCGGCTGCTGTTCAACGTCCTTGGCATGGTCGCAGAGTTCGAGGCCGACCTGATCCGGATGCGAACCCGCGAGGGGATGGCAATTGCGAAAGCCAAGGGCAAGCTTCGCGGGAAGCAACCCAAACTTACCGCCGCCAAACGTCGCCACCTACTCGCCGTCCACGCTGCCGGCACCCACACCCAGACGGAGCTTGCAGAACTATTCGACGTCTCCCGTGCCACCATCTACCGCGAGCTCCAACGCGCGCAACCAGCCCAAGCCTGACATTTAGCGCCGTGAAAAGGACGCCATTTATCGGGCTCTGGCACGAATTTCGTGAACGGTGACGGATCCTCGCTGCGGGCGGTGTTCCCGTGCCTGGACAAGGCGCTGCCAAGCAGGTGCGCCGGGCGGACGGGGACGGCGCGGATATCGGCCCGGACCCGCGCGAACAGTGCGTTCCCGCGCTCGGGATGCGGGATGCTGTCGCGACGGGCGCACAGCTGCTACCGGCGCCGGATCGCGTACACCGGTCCTCGATTCACGAAATTCGTGCCAGAACCATTTATCGCTGCGATTCACAACTCTCACGACTCAGCCGAAGCGCCCGCTCGTGATACCTGGACGAAGCGTCGACTTGTGGCATCGTCGGAGCATGAACCCGCCGGACGACACAGCCCAAGTCCTCAGCACGCAGGCTTGGGAGACCCTTCGAAGGTCCCATGCCGACTACAAATCAAGCACCTCTACGGCGTACGACGAGGTGCTCAACGAAGTCGCTGACCGAATTCTCGCCACGGGCAGCATTGGCAAAGCCGATATCGGTGCCCTGTTGTTCTGGAAGCGCCTCCGTGCTAACACACCGTGGGTCAGCGACCTTATGACCATGCGAGAACAACAGGTCCGAGCCGTTACGGAGGACGCGGTGTCTGCGGTAACTGACAAGTCGCTGCTCATACCTCAAGCGGCTTCTGCTGGCCGGCGGGCACTTTCAGAGCTGCCTGGCTTCAAGACGGGAGATGCACTCGCGTCGGCTCTCCTGCTGGCAGCAGCTCCCGAGCGCATGGCGGTGTACGACCGCCGCGCCCGAGCTGGATTGAAGATATTGGATCTCACGCTCTCCGCGGCGCCCGGCAGATACGGACGCTACATGAAGCTGGTAGGAGATCTACAGTCCACGGCAGCTGTGCACGGACACACCTGGACTGCGAGAGACGTCGACGTCGCGCTCTTTTGGCTCGGCGATCCGAAACGAAAACCCTGAACCAAGACGGACCGAGGAGCGCGGGCGTAGGACGGGGCTGACGGGTTGCTTAGTGGGCGTCGCAGGCTTTCCTGATGTCCCCGCTGATGCGTCCGCGGGAGTTAGGGCTGTACCCGTTGCCCATGGCCCACTCACGGATCTTCTGAGTCTCTTCCCTGCCGGTCGATCGGGTCTTGGCGCTCCGGCTCCCTGATGTGCTGCGGACGCGCTGCCCGTGGGAGACGAACGACTCCAGCACCCGCGCAGGTCAGCGGCGTTGTCGGACGAGAGGTCGATTTCGTAGTGGTTGCCATCAACGGAGAACCGAATGGTTTCCTGGGATCCTCCCCGGAAAGATCATCGATCAGACCGCCGTAGCCCTCTGATGGTCTTGCCCAGCCGAGACGACTTCTCGCTCCCCGCTGCCCGTCATCCGTCATCCGTCATCCGTCAAGAAAGGCCGCCACGTCCCGGATCAGGGTGGGACTTGTATTTACTTCGCACTCCCATACAATTGCAACCTTCCATCCCAGGGCCTCCAACTGTCCGCGCTGTTTCACATCGCGTTCTTGATTGCGCTGCCTCTTGTCTGCCCAAAATTGGGTGTTGGATTTTGGCAATCGCGCTCCCACCGGGCATTGATGCCCGTGCCAGAAACAACCGTTGACGAAGATCACCTTCCGGCGCCCCGCAAATACCAGATCGGGTCTACCTGGTAGCCGCGGATCATGAAGACGATATCGGTACCCAGCTCCGTGCAGTAGCCGACGAAGCCGCATCTCCGGTTTTGTGTCCACGGACCGAATCTTGGCCATGTGCGCGCTGCGCTGCTCTGGACTCATGAAGTCCGCCATGTGTCCATCATAGGTTTCGGACTTCAAGTCGCGTGAGGCGACCATGAAGCTGAGTTGGCTTGCGATCCTCTAACAAGGCGAGACTGCGGGCGGTTCCAAAGTGAGGGATCATTGAACGTCCGCCCTTGTCTCCTTCGTCGCTGTAGGTGACGGCTCATCACCCCAAGTGGGTGTGTTCTGCAGGCCGCCTGGACATCCGGGGGATTTATATACAAGATAGAGGAATGATGAAGTACGTTGACCTGTTTTCGGGCTGTGGTGGGCTCTCGCTTGGTATCGAACGAGCTGGCGGTGACCTCGTACTGGCTGTGGAGAAATCTGCCATGGCGGCGCGCACGTTCTATCACAACTTTTTCGAGCCAATGGCGGATGCCCGCAGCTGGGAATCCTATCTGGAGCGGCCCCTGGAGATACAAGCCAAGCAGGGGGTGGCGGTCTCAGAGCTGGGCCGCGTTCTGGAGAACGACGACATCATGGAGTCCCTCGTAGCCGAAAATCTGGATCTCGTGGTTGGCGGGCCGCCTTGCCAGGGATTTTCTTTGGCGGGACGACGAAATCCAGAGGATGCCCGGAACCGTCTGCCGTGGGAGTATCTATCCTTCGTGGAGCGAACCCAGCCCAAAGCCGTCGTTATCGAAAATGTTGTGGGCATGAGCCACCGTTTCTCCGGTGATGGCGATTCGGCATTCCTTCAACTTCAGCAAGCGCTGAGGGAGACCCTGCCCGGATACGAGGTGCAGGGCGTTGCCGTCAACGCCGCGCATTACGGCGCGCCCCAGAATCGGCCTCGCCTGATGATCATCGGGCTACGGCAGGATGTCGCCGACGAGCGGGAGATCCGGTCCACGGGTTCCCTTTGGAGGTCTTCCTTCGCGGATGGCCCTGAGAGCACGCCCGTTCCGCCACTCGCTCCGGTGCCAACTGTGGCCCTAGCGGACGCTCCGACTATCGCCGACGCAATCGCGGACCTGCAGAGCGTCTTCCCAAAGGTTCACACGGCGAGGGCGCGAAAGTTCAGGAAGGTACTCGAGACGAAGAGGAACTGGGGCCTGCCTGGAGCAACCTCCATGACGGGGATGCCGGGCAACCAGAATCCGCGCTCACACAGCCTGCGCACTCAGGATCGGTTCCGCCTGTATCAGTGGATGCGTGACAATTCCGTGCCCACCCGGGGGCTGGCCGATATTGCAAAAGGCACAGCTGAAAGTGAAAGGATACTGGCTGTCCTCCGCACAAAGCGCTTCCCCGCGGTGGCACCCGACGGTACGGAAATCGCGGCAGGCCACACCGAAATGCTTGGTGAAATGACGCGTTTAGCGACCAAGAAACACTCGCAAAAGGCGCTGCACTGGAACGCTCAAGCACCAACGGTCGTGACGCTGCCCGATGACTACGTCCATCCAAGCGAACCCCGCATCTTCACTGTCCGGGAATTGGCCCGATTCCAAGGATTTCCCGATGATTTCGAATTTCAGGGAAAGGAAACCACTGGCTCCGTGCGCAGGCGGGTCGAGGTTCCCCAGTACTCCCAGGTCGGAAATGCAGTGTCGCCTTTTCTGGCATTCGCCGTGGGTAAGATGATCTCGGGGGCGTTAGGATTGGATCCCCTTAAGTAACGCCACGAAGATAATTGGGAACCAATGACACCTCGCTCAGGGCAGGAAATCGAGAACTTCGCGTTGTTGCGGAGCATCGAGGTTCCCTTCGGCGCCCTCCGCCCGTCCACCATCGGCTTGGCGAAATCCATTCTCGATGCAACGGTGCCGTTCAGACAGTTCCTGCAGGATGTTGGCCTCCACGATTTTGGCCTTCAGGAAATGGGCAGGAATCACAAAGTCGTGGTTCCGACGACTCTGGTTCTGCCAGACGGGGAGGTAATCAGCTCAACAGCTTCCCTCTACCGTCCACAGACCAAACGAGGTGATCCTCGAATATGGTTCCAGCATCTCCGGGACCTGGTTGAACCGGATGAGATGATCATTTGTTTCTTGCACGAGGGTCGACTCTGGGTTGGTAACGGTTCGCACGCCCGGCTTGAATCGGTGCTCGCATTGGCAGGCATTCATCCTCAGGCGCCGGCCGCCGAACCGGCAACACCCGAGCCAGAGGTCTTCGAGGAATTGCTCCATAAGCTCCGGGCCGTCGCGTCCAAGGGTTTCATTCCTGCGCCTGTGGAAGCAGACACCGCGGTGGGACGGCTGCTCGAGTCGGAGTTGGGTATTCCAATGAACTCCGCCAAGGAAGCCGACTACCACGGCATTGAGATCAAATCGGCAAGACTGGGTGGGCGCAGGTACACCATGTTCTCGCAGGTTCCCGATTGGAGCCAGAGCCCTTACGCCGCCTCTGCGCAGATTCTTGACGCCTTCGGTTACGACCGCCCCGAGGGGCGCACCCTTTCCTGCACTCTGAGTGTCAAAAACATTAATAGCCAGGGCTTGTTCCTACACGTGGACCGAGATTTCGACCTCCTGCGCGTACGTCACAACGAATTTGACCCGCGTGAAGTCGTTCAGTGGGACATCAGTACCCTGAAGCGACGAGTGGCCTCCAAGCATTCGGAAACAGTCTGGGTCGACGCCGAGGTGCGGCATGTTGACGGCCAAGAGTACTTGCGGTTTGATGCCATCAGCCATACGAAAGGCCCGATGCCGCAGAAAGTGGCAAAACTACTCTTGGACGGTCATATCACGGTTGACTTCCTTATAAGGCAGGACGGGGACAAGGGGTATCCCTTCAAGATTGCCCAAAATCAGCTTGCCTCTCTTTTCGAGCATTCCAAACGCTATATGTTGTCCCGCTAGCCGTTCACGCTTCACCGGCGGCATCGCGGAGCACCTCCATGTCTCATTCGCATTTGACATGGAACAAACAGCCTGATAAAAATACTCCTGTATGACACGTAATTCGTAGGATGCGAGTTTCGGCTAGGTCAGTACTTGTGAAGCGCCTGAGTATCAGGCTGCTGATCATGGGTGACCGAACGCTATCTGCGATTGCTTGTCCCATACGCTCTATGTCGTCTAAATGGACGTCTGAGTTATTATGGGTAACTCGCCTCGGTGGGCAGCCCAGAACCCGATGATCACTTTGGTTCTCGGAGGGACTAACGTCCCTAGCTAGCCCAGAGAGGCTTTTTTCATGCCCGAAAAGAATCGTTCCGCTGCCGTTGCCCGCCATTTGCAGGAAAGCAAGGCAAACAACGAGTACGCCACGCCATACAAGTTGATCAGTTCCAGTCTTCGAACGCAGAATGCGAAGGCGCGCGCCACAGTGATTGAACTGATCACCCGCGAATTCGACCTCCTTCCGTTCGACGCCGAAACAATTGCGCGATCCGCAGCGGATTTGAGCCAGCTCAAGGAAGCGGTACGCACCGCCCAGACCCGCCGATACGGGCAGTTTGAAATCCAGTTCATTGAGTTCGACGTCGTCACCTGGCGCATTCTTCCTTCACTCGAAAATATTCGTTTCGAAGGTGACCGCGCGTGGAAGGCCGGCAAGGCCCTTCGCTATACATCACTGAGCGAGGGCAAAGCCGTCCTGGGCCTCACACATCCTGACCCGGACTTCGTTGTCCGCTCCCTGCGTGACCAGACTGCCCAGATCTGGAAGTCGAACACGCATTCCAAATCCATTCCCATGCGGGGCATCGAAGCTCCCGGCCTGCTTTCCATCAGCAGGCTTGGGCTTGGCGATAACGCCAAGATCGGCATCTTGGACGCCACCGACGGCTTCAGTCGAACCGTGGGCGCACAGCGCGGTTCCGGCGTCGACATCGATGACGTCTTGTTCGGTCTCCAAAGTGACGCGGCCGAAAACAAGTTGAGGCTCGAACTTCTTGATCTTCGGGACTCTGGGCTCGCCGATCTGGAGAGCGATGCCGGCGAAGTTGCGGCAGCCCGGCTCCGCTCGAGCATCATGCCGCGGGCTCAGGTCATCGTCGGCTATCAGAAGATAGGGGCCAAGGACTCCGCCCAGCCCCGGTTCGATGAAGTGCGCCGCTCACTTGTGGGTCACATCCACCTTGAACCTCCAATGAAGTTCGCGGACACAACTCAGTTCGCTCTGAAGTCCAGGATCGCGCTGGAGGCCATCCACTCCGAAGGCATGCTTCCCGTCCCCCCGGGTTACACCCCGGACGGCATCCTGAATATCCTTCGTGCCGAGACTGAACTGGACGCTCCGGACGGGGAGGCGGCCGATCCGCTGGGTGGGCTCTACCCCGACGAAGTCCTCTTGCTCGCCGCGGAGTCGTTGGTCTCCCCATTGGACGGCAAGCGCATCAGAATCGTGAACTCAACCGTTCACTCGCTGACCGGCAAGAAACCTAGCAAGGAGGATCGGGCTGGGCTCGCCGCCGACACGGCGATGAGAGTGGACCGCATCGCACGCAAGTTGGAAGAGGACACCGCTTTCAAGGGGCGCCGATCGACCATTCAGAAGGTTTTGGCAGCTTCAACCCTTAAGCCAGCGAGGCTAAGCCGTCGTCCTATCCTCGAGATCAGGGACGAAGCCATCCGGAAGCTTCGGGCTCAGAAACTCAATCTCGAGGACGTTTCCCACGAGATCTCACCTGAAGCGGCCGAGCTCGGCGTCCTCGGACTGTACTGCCTTGTTGAGGGAACTTCCCAGATCCCCGGGTCCATGAGGCCACTTCTGATCCGTTCGAGTGCTCGAGTGAACGGTGAATACCTGCCTGAACCTCAGCAGATCATCGAAGAAATGGTGACGTCGGAAATCGGGCTGCAGCAACTCGCCCAGACTATTTTGGATGTACGGGAAGACCGTGTTCCCCGGAAGCTTGTCGAGGGGGATTCCGCGTCCAGCAGCGTCCGGGAAGACAGGGACCTGTTGGACGGCGATGACTTGTACCTCTACAAGCCAGGAAATTGGTCCGCCAAGAAGATCGATACGTCGTCCGATCCCTACGTCGCCCTCACGCTTCACCGGCAGCAAATTGTGGATGGAGTGAAAGCTCTTCAGGCGATTACCACCAACCTCAAGCGCATCGAATCCCCCGACGGATCCAGTCTGGTCGAGTCGGACGGTGTTGCCCTTGACGCAGAGTGGAAGATTCTCGATGAATTGGCCTACGACTTCCGCACATGGACCCGGACAGCCGATCGGGTCAGTCCTTCTGTAGTGTCTGTCTCGAATTCCGTTTACGAGGACGCTGATGACGAAGATGGGACGGACCTCGGAGAAGACTCTTCCGACGACGATACCCTCTTCGATGACGGTCTGGTCTCGAAGTAGCCCTAATCTTCCAGGCCTAAATGGCCAGGATCCGCGCCCCTGATCGGAAGTGGCAAGGAGCACCGCGTTGGGCGCGGTGCTCCTTGCCACAAACATCGGCCCGAACACTCTAGGTGGCATTGCACCGTGTCCAACCCGCTTGTAAATGTTTATGTCGATGGTTTCAACCTCTACTACGGCAGCCTGAAGGGCTCAGACAATAAATGGTTGAATCTTCAGGGAGTTTTTGAGGACCTTATGCCGGGTTTTGAAATCCAGCGCATCCGGTACTTCACCGCGCGGGTTAAAGCCCGGCCAGACGATCCCCAAGCAGCTGTACGCCAGGGAGCATACCTACGTGCACTCGGTACCTTGCCCAAGGTCTCAGTCCATCTGGGGCAGTTCGCTGTCACAACGACCCGCATGGCTCTGGCCGACGAGACCGTTGTTCCGCGCACTGTGGAGGTCATCAAGACGGAAGAAAAAGGTTCTGATGTCAATCTGGCCGCCCACCTGCTTCTCGACGCTTTCCGTGATGATGCGGACATCTATCTCGTGGCCAGCAATGATTCAGATCTGACCGAACCGCTAAGGATGGTGCGGGAGGAACTAAACAAACACGTCGGCATTGCCAAAACACATACTCGTATGAGTAAGTCCTTGCTGCGGTGTAAACCGGATTTCACAAGAGACATCCGGGAGGGTGTCCTGCGATCCAATCAGTTCGAAGACATCATTACGGATGATCGGGGCATGAAGATCCATAAGCCTAAGGATTGGGTGTAGGCCTTAAAAAGCGGAGACCCCTTGCGGGGTCTCGCGGCCAGCCGCCGAAGCAACTGGGGGTATACCGCAACTATATCCGTAAACCTGTGCCCGATGTCAATCCAGAACGGCCATACCCGCTCCCCCGGATCGTCACGACCCTAAAACGGCCACTGAACCACCCGGCAACATAAGGACAGCAGACAAATAACGCGGTTAGGCAAGCAGGGCCAGGGTGCCCGGAGACCCGCGAATCGTCATGCTGCGCAACTAACCCGACAATGCAAGTCCCGGCGCGGGATGCGGATGTCGCATTCCACCCATAAGCTCGAACAGACGATCGGCCCCCAGGGCCCACAGACGGAAGACGGTACGCATGGCCGACCAATGGATCATAAAGAATAGGCAGACCGGAGATACGTTCAGGGACGAACTGCACCTTTATTGGGAGGTTTCCGGAGATCCCATCAGCGATGACTACTCCACGGACGAGATCGACGCGGTGGAGCTGTACCGCATGTGGCGACAGCGTTACCCGGAAGATGTGCAGGAGATTAGCTGGTACGTCATGGGTAGCCGTACAACCGAAGGTGCCCCGTTTCTGCGGGTGGACGAGCACGATGAGGATTTCCTGACATTCTTCCGTCTGCCCATTCATGCCGAAAGTGGAGAGAACCTCAATTTCCTACGACTCCCGGTCGCAGACAAGCTGTGGCGACCCGGCCGCGGCGATAAGGGTGGCTTCATCCAGGAGGCTCTCGGATGGAAGCCTTCGCCTTACCAGCTGACCGCCGACTTCTCACTGCTCGATCGGATTGCAAGCCTCCGGTAGTGGTTCAGCTATCCGGGCTGGGTAGTTCAACTGTCCTTGAGCCGCCGCCCCCCGGGGAGATTCTCTCCCCAGGACGGGTACATCGCACCGTCATTGTGTTCGGCTTCGCGGCGGGCAGTCTCTGCTTCGATGGCTTTCGCCACGAAGTGACTCCAAGTGTTATCCCCTTCGGCGTAGCTGGTCGCGCGGTACGCGGCCCGCGCCCGGTTCCGCAGCGCAGCGGAGATGCTCACCGTCATATTGGCTGTTTCGGTTTCCTTGGGTTCTGCCTTCTTTGGTGTCTCCGGCCGGTGTCCGGGGAGCATCCGTGCCAGCGGCGCCTCGGCGGCCGGCGATGCCGTGCGTCGCGGGGGCAAACCGAGTGCGGGTCGGCTGGGCGTCGGTTCGGCGCTCACGCGTTGACCTCCTGGGATTCTGCGACGGCGATGCGCCGGGTCACTTCCATGGCGACTGCGTGGAGGTCCTCGGCCACGCTGGAGGCCGACTTTGGCCCGGCATTGCCGGCCTTCGCTTCACCGCGCAGGACCTCCCACCATTTCGGTCCCTTGCTGAGCTCCCGCTCGAGCTCGTGGGCCAGCAATCCACGCTCACGGCACGCCTGGGCCGTGGCCTCCGCGTGCCGGATGCTCATCGGGAACAACACTTCGTCCGTGCCAAAATCGGCGGTGAGATGGTCGCGGGTGACCTTGTGAACCTGCTTGGAATTCGTACCGGTACCGACGAGGACAACGCCCAATAGGTCCAAAGAGGGATTGAGGCCGACGACGCTGTCCATGCGTGCCGCGACGGCGGCGACACCCTTACGGCTGGACATATCTGTCTTCAGCGGTACCAGTGCGTAGCGGGCGGCGGCTACCGCGGCAGCCTGCAGAGGCTCATTTCCGGGCGGGCAGTCCAGCAGAACCAGATCGTACTCCCCCGCGACGCTGGCAAGCAGTTTGGCCAGAGCCAGCTGCGCAGCGTCACGGTCCTTCTGGGCTTTGGCTCCAAGGAATGCCGCAGCATCGTCGAGATGGGGTCCGCCGGCAATTACATCCAGGTTGGTTCGGACACCAGTCAGCAGGTCGGGTTCTCCCCCAAAACATAGCGAAGCCGCCAGACTTCTGCCGCCGTCACCTTGGTCGGCGTAGCCGAGGTCCTCGGCGAGGTTTCCTTGCGGGTCGAGATCCACGAGGAGCACACGCGACCCGCCCTCGGCGAGGAGTCCACCTACGTTAGCAACCAGGCTGGTCTTGAAGACCCCGCCCTTGCCGTTGATTACCGCGATAACGCGGCCTAGGGCACCGCGGTCCAGATCGTGTTTCATAAAATCCCCTTCCAAAGTGATCCAAGCGTAGCCAGCAACACTGGTTTTACTTGTGAAGCTGGTTTCCGTGTCTTCCCTTTTTTCACTTGTGAAACCAGTGAAGCCAGCAAATACGGGTTGACTGTCTCTGCTGTGTTCACTTGCTTTACAAGCGAACGCTCTCCAAGCGTCCGGGCTAACGTGACACTCTCCCATGACAATTGGCTTTACTTGTGAAGCTGGTTTCCCTGTGTTCACTTTTTTCGCTTGTGAAACCAGTACATACTGCTGATATTGATTGCTGGGTTCCAGTCATCTGCCCGCGGCGAAGCGCTAGGCCACCCGCCACAGCGTCCCGCCCCAGTCCAGTTCACTTTCGGAGGGAGGGATCCAGTACAACTCCGAGTCGGGGTCTTCCACCTCGTGTTCTGCAAGTTCAGGTACCAAGTTCCGATCCAGCCATGCGTGCCAGGCTGCGCGCTGCTTTCGATGGCGGCCAATCTGCTCTGCAGCATCCTCAAGTGCCCCGAGCCGGCGCGCCAACGCCGTCAGACTGGTCCCGGCCGTAATTCTCCATTGTCCGTGCCGGCGTTCAATCATGTTGTAGCTGCTCATGGTGCCCAGGGCTGTTTCTACGGCTGTCCGGCTGAGGCCTGTGGATCGGACGATGGTTGCTGTGGTGGGGGAGAGGCGTCCGCGTTCGATGGCTTCGTAAACGAGGGCAGCGACGTCGCCCAGGACGCGGAAAACGGGGCGGATGCCATGGATTTTTCCGCTGCGCCAGGACAGTTCCCGCGCGAGTTGTTCAAAATGCTGGGGGAGTTGAATCACGTAGACATCAGCGTCGCGGCCGCGGGCATCGGAAACTTTAGTCAGGATGCCGTCAGACGCCTGTTGAAGCAGCGGAAGGAGTCTGGCGATAGTGCCGTGGTGTTTGCCCAGTGCGGTAGCGAAGGTACGGCAGCCTACGTCCAACAGATCAGTCTCCATGGTCCGCATGTAGCCGAGCACCGCCCGAAGCAGCAGACGCAGACTCACGCCCTCGCGCCCGCGTTCTTTCAGTCTGTGGTCCAGGACAGCGTAGAGGACATTTTCCAGATCGTTCACGAGCTGGTGCATACCAGCCTTGCTGGTGGTTCTATCGGCCCCCCCTGTGGGTTTAGGGGGGCTTGTGTCGTTAATACGGGTAGTCCTTCTGCCTGCTGGCTGGGTTCCCCGTTTTTCGATCCAGCGGCAGGCCTTGGCCCACTCTGTGTCGATGAGACGCTCCTGCCGGTCGGTGGTGGTGTAGAGGGCCGCGAGACCGGGGAACTGGCCGTCCAGTTCGAGGCGGACCTGCTCCAGGGTCCAGCCACAGGCAGCGAAGTGGTTCAGGACCGCCATGCGGGCCTCTGAGGGGCTGGCGTACTTGGCCGTGTCGTACAGCCCGGTACGGGCCAGCACCCGCAAGGGGGATTGGCTCCCGCCGAAGGGGACGGGGCGAATACCGTGCGCCGTCGCGGCGGCCGTCATCTTGGCCGTCCGGTCTTTCAGTTCGCGGGCGCGCCTGAGCTCCGGCGCAAGGACCAGCCGGAGCGCGGTGACGGCGCTGGCGGGATTACGGCGGCGCAGGATGTCATAGGCAGCAGCCAGGGGAGTGGTGAGGATCTGGTGACCGCCGGATTTATGCGCGGAACCTGGAACCCGGATACAGCCGTCCGTGACGTTCTGGTGCGGACCGGGATCGAGACTCGGAGCCATCAGAGTCATGGCTTCGACGAGCTCCCGGGCCTCCGTGCCGCTCATGCGCTCTGCAAGCGGGATGTAAAGGTGGCGTCCGCCGCTGGGGGAGACGTCCGCGACGTAGCGGATACCGCAGCTTTCCAAGAGGATCCCGAGCCGTTGGGCGTCATCATCGACGACTCCCTGCAGCGCTTTAGAGGTGTCCAGGTCAAGGCAGAGAGTAGCCACGGAGCCATCTGCACCATGAATGAGGACAGCCGCCGGCCGTGTCGGCAACGCCGCAGTGATCCGGGGCGGGTTCTGCGGCCGCGGGTACTGGAAGCGACCGCCGATCCAGCGTCCCAAGCGGTAAGTAGATGCGCCGGCGATTAATGGGGCAAGTGCCCATGTCATTTCGGGCGTGACTTGACGCGCCGACTGTAGTGCGTCGGATGTTGACGACACGGCCGCTACAGGTACCATAGACAACAGCTAGTCCCTTCGGGGTATAGCAAATGGAGCGCCCCTCACGGGGAGCTTGATAAGTTCAGATCGCTGATCCGCCAAGATGTGGATCTGAACGTCATACTTTTTGAAGGCCCGCGAAAGCGGGCCTTCAGTTTTTAACTGGCCTTAGCGATAGGCAGGGCCTCCTGGCCAGAGATGCTGTCGAAGTCGATGGTCTTTAGGAAGTCGATCACCAAGCGAGCAACAACATCGCTCTTGGAGTCGCCGGTAATGTCCGAGAAAGCTTGCAGCTTCTGGGCATCAGCAGCCTGCATCCGCACGGTGATGTTCCGGCGGTCTCCCTTGAAGGGCTGTGGCATGGCGTCCTCATTCCTTGGTTTTCCATGGACATTCTCCATGGAACCGGAATCAGGTTCCCTTAAGTGGGATGTCGCTGCCGTGTCGCACCAATCTCCGGGCAGTCGTTCCCGCAGGTCGACCGCGCTATTCCCGTGCAGGCCAGGGTCCGCGACTGGGGTGCAAGACATTGATAGCGACATGGTTCCAATATGCCACAAAATCAAGAAATTTTAGTTATGGATCAAACTGCCGCCTCGAGGCTAACGCTTCCAAGCCCGCCGAACGATGGCTTCGACCTCGGCAGCATCGGCCGATGAGCCGCCGCCGGCGTTCAAGGCGCCATGGAACAGGTTCCTGGTTGCCAGGAGTGATCGGAAGTACTGTCCGCGACGGTCGATTCGTCGAGCCTGCACGCCAAGGAACTTAGCTGCCTCCCGTCGATTCATCCCGGAGACGATGCAGATTTTCACTGCTTCGAAGATGACCCTGTAGGCGGCCTCGTTTTCCTTGTGGACCTTGGCGAGGACGCGTTTGACGGCTAGTTGGGCGTCTTGCGGCGTGGCATTCATGAGGCAGCCTTTCTAGTCGATCGAGAGAGCCGAGCGAAGCTCGGTCTGCGGTGTGCGGTTCTTCCGGGCATAGGCGAAGAGTGCCAGACCTATCACCACGAAGGCCGTGGAGACATAGGAAACAATCATGAAGAGGTAGGTAACGTCGCCAGTCGCGCCCAATTCGACCGGATAGGTGAAGGCGCGCATCAGTGACAGCGCAAAGCCGGCGGCAATAAGCCCGGACGCGAGCCGGCCGACACGGAGCGGATTCTTGCGTGAGTCCTCGCAGGCGGGCCTGATGAGCGGGAAAACGATGTAGGCGACGTAGGCCAGCACGAGCCACGTATTCAGGCGCACACTCGGCTGCGAAGCGTAATCCAGCAGCTGCGGTGACGGATTCGGGGCATCAGTCGCCAGAAGGGTCCCAAGCAGGGCTGTGGCAACGATTCCCAGCATGGCCGCCCCTGGCGCCCCGACAGTCCACCGGCGCGCAAGCGGTGATCCGTAGGCAACGCTGAGGTGTCCGCCCAGGAACGCGACGGCCACGAGGGCAAAGTATTTGGATATCAGGTCGGTGCCATTGGTCAGCGGCATGAGCAACTCAACGCCCATGTAGACCGGGGGCAGGAGCAGCAGATAGGCCAGCGTCAGGAATATGCCCGCCAGAGCGATGCTCCTGGCTTTCCCCTGCAGTGCGTGCTGGTGACCCAGCACCGGAGTATTGATGCGTTTAAATGTCAGGCTGCCCAGGAGAATGAGCATGAGACTTACCGGGACGACGGTGAGCGGGTTCATCCCAGGAGTTCCGTCATTTTCTCCGCGTATTCGCGGGCTTCCTTCCGCTGCTTGACGCGCCTCTGCAAGAGATGAATACGGGCGGAAATGGCCTCCACTAAGGCATCATCGGGAACTTCAAGCAGCTCGTCCTCGCGCGCCCGGATCTGCCACCCGCCTTCGGCCGGCGTGATCAGTTCAGTGACCACAAAGCCGGTTGCGAAAGAGCCTCCACCGGCCCGAGACGCCGCAATCGCCAAATGGGGATTCAACTTATTTTCAGTGAGCTGTGTGGCGATATAGGTGAGCGCCATGCCCGTTTCCTCGGACATCCTCTGACGGATGTCCCCCGGGTCGATGGCATCGATCCAGGCCCGAACAGAGCCGTCATGAGGGAAGGCAATGAGGTCGATTCCCTTGCGCATCTCACGGGGAAAGTGCTTTTGAGAGGTACGGAACTGCAGCTCGGCCATGAGATCGGCGTGATGGATCTGACTCAAAATCTCTGCCGAAGAGGGCTCTATGGGCCGGGACTGAATGATCCGGTACGGACTGAAAACACTGAGCGCATCGATGACGTTCGTGCCGGTAGCCCTTGCAACGGCAATCACCGTGGACTCGGCGACATTTCCACGCCTGAGCTGATTATTCAGGGTGCCTCGATTTATGCCGGTCAGCGTGCTCAACGCAGTAGGTGACGGGCTGAGGGCGCTCCCCTCCAACCACTCCCTAAATTCGGGGGCTGAGACAGGCACGGACACTCCTTAGACAAAGGGCATAGACAAACACGGGCGATCAATACCTGCTAGGGTTGAACCAATAATTAAACTATCTGCGATAGATCAAAACTTGGTTGAATCCATCGTATCTTCTGCACCGAGTTTAGCCGGGGCCCACCTACGAGACATGACCGCTAGGCAACACAGCACAGAAGCACAGGGGGAAGCCGTGAAGCCGTCCAAGATGCTCAGCACCGGTGCCGTCCTCGCGGCACCCGTGATGTTTCTCGGCCTGGTCTTCTCCATGCTCCTGCTACTGACCCCCGCGAAACCCGCCGCTGCCGACTGTGGTCCTGCCGTTTCCGTCGTCATCGACGGCAACAACAAGGTTGAGGGCTACACCCAGGAACAGCTGAAAAATGCCGCCGCCATCATGAGCGCCGGCAAGGCACTGAACTTATCCGCAAACGGTCAGATGATCAGCGTTATGGTGGCCCTGGGCGAGTCCGGACTGCGAGTCCTGAATCATGGCGACGGTGCCGGCCCGGACTCACGCGGGTTGTTCCAGCAGCGCGACAACGGTGCGTGGGGCTCCTACGCAGACCGCACGGACCCCACCAGGAGCGCAACGAACTTCATCAAGGCCCTGCAGGCCGTGGCCGGCTGGGAGCTGTTGGAACCGACCCTTGCCGGTAACAAGGTCCAGCGCAACGCCGACCCGTACCACTACCAGAGGTACTGGCCCGAGGCGGTCAAACTCGTTCAGGCGCTCTCGAACTCGAAGTTCTCCCTGCAGGGCAGCGACTGCGCCGTGCCGGGACAATCCGGCGCGGGGGATGACTACCCGTGGAAGAACTCCCCGACCTGGTTGCAGGCCGGAGCGAACACAGCCAGCACCTCACCGCTGGGCATGTACTACCGCGAGTGCGTGGACTTCGCCCTGTGGCGGGTGAACCAGCAGATGGGTTCAGCCAGCGCACCGTTCAAGTTCCTCAACGGCACCTTCCGCCCGGACGGGCAGGGCCTCGGATCAGCCCTGACCTGGAAGGCCGGCTGGGACGCCAAAGGCTGGCCCACCGGCAGCACACCCCGGCTCGGTGCCGTTGTCTGGTACGCCCCGGGCGCCGGGGGAGCGGACCCGAACTTCGGCCACGTCGCCGTGGTCAAGGAAGTCAAGGACAACGGCACCTACGTCGAAGAGGGCTACAACGGCAACCCGGCCCCGGCGGACCACAGCTACTACACCCGGACAGTGGCCAACACCGTCCCCTCAGCTTTCCTGTACCTGCCCACTCACGAGGAGAAGAAGTGAAAAAGCCCTTGACCCTGCTCGCCGTGGCGCTGCTGTGCGTTTCCTGCGCCCCAGTGGCAAACACGACGCCGGCACCGGCGGCACCAACCAGCAAGCCCACAGCGTCCGCGCCGGTCTCTCTGAGCGCCAACAGCGGACCCCAGGCGCCCGGGGGAACCGTCCCGGCCATGATCGGCATCATCTGGGATCAGGCCAGCAAGGACGAGGCCATGGACGTCGCAGAGAACGCCATGACGGACTTCGCCCGCCCCACTGTGGAGGACAAGCAGTGGGCCAACGACCTGGCCCTCTGGCTGACCCCGCAGGCGACCGCCGACTACTCGGCAGTGGACCCGGCCAACATCCCGGCCAGCCGCGTCACCGGCCCCGCCACCCTGAGCGTCGATGAAGCCAACGGCTTCGGCGTCATGGCGGCGGTCCCCACCAACGCCGGGACCTACACGGTGCAGCTGCTCCGCACCGGCAAGGACGCCTCGTGGAAGGTCAACCGGCTCACCCCGCCCTCGTCCTAACCGCCGCACCTCCATCCCCCACACACGTAAGGAAGAAGCTCATGAGTACTACACCAACCGAAGTCATGGCATTTCCCAACATCCGGGCCATCGTCCGGGACAACGGCACCGCCGAGGTCGTCGTCGCGGGCAACTCCCGCGTCGTCCCTGCCGGGGACTCCGTACAGGAACTGCGCAACAACGTCCTGGCCCTCGTCGTTGGCGAAGCGCAGACCCTCCAGCGCCCCGTCCGGGTCCGCATCGAGGACCCCGAAGGCCACGGTGAACTCATCGTGCACCCGGACAACAAGATCGAATCCGTTTCCTACGAGCCCGCTCCGGGGCGCCGCCGGGCAGAAGCCCCCGAAACCACACCCAAGACAGTCGTCCCGGCGATCATTGCGACCGTCTCTGCGCAGGACCCCGTGGCCACTCCAGCAGAGTCCGCGCCAGTTCCTGCCCCTGCAGCACGGGTGGACGCCCCGTGGTCACCCGTCCCCGCGACGGCCAACCCGGAACCGCAATCAGCCGCCGGGGTCACTGAGGAGGCGGCGCCGACCCGGCGCAGCCTGAAGGAAACCTCGTTCCTGGTCAGCGCCCCGGTGCTGGAACCTGCCACCCAGGGCTGGCGCGGAACACTGACCCGGATGGGTTTCCGGATGGACCCCTCGGCGGAAGAACTCACCGAACGCAAGGACATCCGCACGGTGAGCCAGCACTGGCCCGGCCCGCGCACGGTCGCGGTGGTGAACCGCAAGGGCGGGGCGAACAAGACCCCCACCGTGGTGATGCTCTCGGCGATCCTTGCCCGCTACAGCGGCGCGGCCACGGTCGCGTGGGACAACAACGAATCCCAGGGCACCCTGGGCTGGCGGACCGAACAGGGCTCCCACGACCACAGCGTCCTGGATCTCATCGATGCCTCCACCGAATTGCTCTCCCCGTCAACGAACGCGGCCGAAATCGCCAGGTTCGTCCACCACCAGACGGCGGACAAGTTCGATGTCCTGCGCTCGGACGAAAACGAGGAAGGCGATCACGAAGTGACCGCCGAGGAAGTCGACATCGCCCACCAGGTCCTCACCCGCTACTACCGGCTCGTGATCATGGACTCCGGGAACACCGCCCGGGCCGCGAACTGGCGGAGGATGATCGACCACACCAACCAGCTCGTCGTCCCCGTCACCGCCATCGAGGACCGCGCAGAAGCTGCTCGGCTGACGCTGCAGACGCTGGAATCCCGGGGCGGGCACGACGCGGAACTGGCCCGCAACGCCGTCGTGATCGTCTCTGAATCAACCGACGCCAAGCGCAGCATGAGCGGAGAGGCCCTGAAGCGGGCCAAGGACGAGGCCCAGCGGATCGCGGACGGCTTCGCCCCGTTCGTCCGGGCCGTCGTCCGGATTCCTTACGATCCGGCCCTGGTCAACGGACCCATCCGCTATGAAGCCCTCCAGCCCGCCACCCAGCGGGCATGGCTCGCGGCTGCGGCCGCCGTCGCCGCCGGCTTCTAAACCACGCACCAACGGACTTTGAAGGAGGAGCCATGCAGCAGTCCCTGAACCCCTGGATCACCCACCCGGCTCCGGCCGACGGCGCGGAAACGGCAACCCCGAAGGCGCACGTGCCGCCGGCGGCAGTGATCAGTGCACCGCTGAGGGGAATGGTCGAACCGGACGCCGCAGACCGTCTGGCCCGCCGCACCGTCGCAGGCTCCGCAGCCCTGTGGATCACCGGCGCCCACGGGGGATCCGGTGAAAGCCGCATCGCTGATCTGATCGGCGGTGCGCGGGTCACCGGTCACCGCTGGCCCGTTCTCCAGGACGGCAGCAAACCGCGGGTGCTGCTGGTCTGCCGCGCAGACATGCGCGGCCTGACAGCCGCCCGGAGCGCCCTGACCCAGTGGGCCTCGGGCGCGGCGCCGGAGCTTGATCTGCTCGGCCTCGCCGTCCTGGCGGACGCACCGGGCAAGACTCCCAAGGCTCTCCGGGACTTCGCCGCCATCGTCGGCGGGGGAGCCCCCCGGCTCTGGACCCTGCCCTGGGTCGAGGCCTGGCGGCACGGAGACTCCACCACCACGCCGCCGGCCCGCGAATACCAACGCTTCATCACTGACTTAGCCGCCCTGGCAACCGACACCACACCCACCACGAACTGAAAGGTCTCTCACCATGAACCCCTTCGCTGTACTTGACGGAAGCGTCATCCCCAACCCCACCCCTGTCGTCCCGGCACAGGCAGGTGGCCTGCTCACGATCCTGAACTGGGCCTCCGGCATCGGGCTGGTCCTCGGCGTCCTGGGCGTCATCATCGTGGGCATCGGCATGGTCATCCAGCTCCAGCGCGGCGAAGGAGCCCAAGCCATCGGCAAGCTCGGCTGGGTCCTGATGGGCTGCATCATCATCACCGGCGCCTCGGGCATCGTCCGCGCCTTCGTCTAAGCCAGCACTAACAACGGGAGGTTCACCATGAGCCAGTCAACAGAGAGCACCACCGAAAGCAATCCGTTCACCAAACCCGGTTTCATCATTGCTGCCGCGCTGGTGGTCGCGCTGATCGCAGCAGCCGTCGTCATCTTCCTGCTCCCCAAAGGACAGGGGAACGCACAACCGGCCCCCGGGACGGCGGAGCCCAGCAGCTCAGCCACAACGAGCCCCACCGCCCACGCTGCCGCTGACAAAAGCGTCTGCGGACTGCCGTCAAGCACGGAAACGGCGCTGGGGGCAGCGCCTAAATCCAAGTGGGAACTTGTAGGAAAAATGGCGGCACCCACCGAGCCCAAGACCTTCGGTCCGGGCGTGACAGACGGAGACGGCTTCAGATCATGCTTCGCGAAGTCCCCAACTGGTGCCCTATATGCGGCCGCCAACATCTTGGCTTTGGGCTCCTCTGGAGATCCTGTCCTCAATCGGAAAGCAACAGACAAGCTCTTGATGCCCGGGCCGGGCCGGGATATCGCCAGGGCAGACTCCTCGTCAAAGTCCACGTCGAACACAACCGTTCAATTTCGCGGCTTCGTCATCAAGAGTTACTCACCTTCCGCAGCAAACGTTGACATCGCCTTTCAGACCGACAAAGGGATGCTTGGGCACGCGGTCCTTCCTTTGCAATGGGCCGATGGGGACTGGAAACTGGCAATTGCCGATTCCGGTCAATTGATCAACGAAATAGCCCAACTTCGAGACCTGAGCGGCTTCATCGCCTGGTCGGGAGCCTGACGTGGCAGAAAAAGCATGTGGACCCATTGATGCCGGATGTGCAGTCGGGAACTGGGTCTCAGGGCTCGCCGATGACGCCATGGGCAACATGGCGAAGGCCATCATGGAGGGCATGAGTCAGATGGTGACGACTCTGTCGACTTTCTGGGTGTCGATGCCCACGGTGAACCTGGCCAGCGAGGACGGAACGACGCCAAGCCCCATCGTCTCCATGGTGAACAGCGAATTGATGGTCTGGACTCTGACGCTGGCTGTCCTCGCCGTCATTCTCGGGGGCATCCGGATGATCTGGGAACAGCGCGGAGCACCGCTGAAAGACCTGCTCCGGTCCCTCGTCACGCTCACACTTGTCAGTGGCTTGGGCCTGGGTGTCATCTCGATTCTGGTAGTCGCCGCGGATGCTTTCTCGGCAGCCATCATCGACCGATCCACGGACGGCAAGGGCTTTGCCGAGTCGATGAGCCTCCTGATCGTGTCCGGCCAGACAGGGATCGGCGTTTTCATCCTCATCGTTCTGGGACTGATCGGGCTGATTGCCTCCCTCGTCCAGATCGTCCTAATGGTCGTCCGCAGCGGCATGCTGGTGATCCTGGCCGGCATCCTGCCCACCACCGCAGCTTTCACCAACACAGAGATGGGAAAGCAGTGGTTCCAAAAGGCAATTGGCTGGACCATCGCGTTCATCCTCTACAAACCAGCTGCGGCCATCGTCTACTCAGTCGCGTTCCTGCTCATGGGGCACAACAGCGGGAAGGACGGCCTGATCGGCTCCATCACTGGATTCACGCTAATGGTTGTCGCCCTCTTCGCCTTGCCGGCGCTGATGCGCTTCGTGACGCCGATGGTCGGGGCCGTCGCCTCCGGCGGGGGAGCGGGAGCAGGAGCCGCCGTTGGGGCCATGGCCACAGGCGCCGTATCGATGGGCCGCAGCGGCAGCGGTAAGGGCCATGCCGCCCCGACCCCGGCAAGTACACAAACCAACCAGTCAGGCGCATCTCCGAAGGGCAGTAACGGAACGCCTGGCCCCAGGGGCAATGGAGGCCGCCCGACACCCGGGGCTACCGGTCCGGGTGGGGCCACCAGCGCCATGGCCGGCGCCGCAGGCACTACCGGAGCCGGGGCAGGAGCTGCTGCCGGTGGCGGTGCCGCGTCGGGTGCGGCGAAGGCCGCAGGTCCGGCTGGCATGGCCGTCGCCGTAGGGGCACACGTAGTGTCCAGGGTTTCCCGGGCCGCACACCAGACCGCGCAGGATTCAACCGGCCAATCAGAAACAACGGAGGGCCCCAGTGGCAGCAATTAATACCGAATACAAGGAACCGTCCTACGGCAACTGGCGCGTCCCGCGCTCAGCCGGGCTGGGCAACCTCGGCGCTATCGGCACCGGCATTGTCATGGCCGGTCTGTTGGCCGGCATCATCAGCTTCGCGTTTCTTGGCCTGTTCCCGGGCCTTGCTGTCCTGGCCGTGGCCGGGGCCAGCGCGCTGTTGCTGACGGTCAAGGACAAGCACGGCCAGTCCGTTGTTGACCGTTTCGGGACGCGGATGAGCTTCCGGCTCTCCAGGTCTTCCGGGACGAATCTTTACCGTTCCGGCCCTCTCGGCGTCACGGAGTGGGGCATGTACCAGCTGCCCGGTCTCGCGGCGAAGTCGGTCCTGTACGAGTTCACCGACTCCTACAAGCGTCCGTTCGCGCTGCTGCATGTGCCGGCCACCAGCCACTACACCGTGATCTTCTCCACCGAGCCCGATGGTGCGTCCCTGGTGGACCCGGAGCAGGTCGATGCGTGGGTGGCGAACTGGGGCGGCTGGCTCGCCGGCCTCGGGGACGAAGCAGGCCTGGACGCCGCCGCGGTGACGGTCGAGACAGCGCCGGACTCCGGCTACCGGCTCCGCAATGAGGTCACGATGAACATCGACCCGAACGCCCCGGATTTTGCCAAGAACGTTCTCAACGAGGTCGTACAGACGTATCCGGAAGGTTCGGCCACGGTCCGGGCCTGGGTGTCCCTGTCCTTTAACGCCTCCCTGCGGGCGGGATCGAAGACGCGCACACCTGAGGACGTGGCCCGTGACCTCGCGTCCCGGATCCCCGGCCTGTCGGCCCGGCTGCAGTCCACCGGCGCCGGGATCGCCCGTCCGATGTCAGGGCAGGAACTCTGCGAGGTCGTCCGGATCGCCTACGATCCGCCCGCTACCCTGATCATTGATCAAGCGCACGCCGCCGGTTCCCCGGTGTCCCTGACCTGGGGCGAAGTCGGACCCTCCGCGACGCAGGCGGCCTGGGATGACTACCGGCACGACAGTGCGTTCTCAGTCTCCTGGACCATGACCGGTGCCCCGCGCGGGTCGGTGAACTCCTCGGTCCTGTCGAGGCTGCTGGCCCCGCACGGGGACATTGACCGGAAGCGGATCTCGCTGCTGTACCGGCCGATGGATTCGGCCCGTGCCGCCGCCGTGGTGGAGCGGGACCAGAACAACGCCAACGTCCGCATCACCTCCGGGACCCGGCCCTCCGCCCGCGCCCTGGTCGATGCCCGCTCCGCCGTGCAGACCGCACAGGAAGAAGCCCAGGGCGCCGGGCTGGTGAACTTCGGCATGGTCGTCACCGCCACCGTGACCGACAAGGAACGCCTCGCCGACGCTGTCGCGGCCGTGGAACAGACCTCCGGCACCGCCCGGGTGCTGCTGCGCCGGGCCTACGGCGCGCAGGACACCGCGTTCGCGGCGTCCCTGCCGCTGGGGCTGGTCCTTCCCAAGCACAGCATGGTGCCGTCCGAAATCAAGGATGCCCTGTAATGGCCCGCATGAATCTCTTCACCCGACCTGCCAAGAAGGCTGCAGCACCGGTCAAAGCTGCACCGAAGAAGAAGACGACGAAGGAACCGCGCCAGGCCGGCCCGGCTGCCCGTGGCTGGACCGGACGCGGCGGCGGCATGGCCGCCCTCGTCCCGTCCGTGAAGGAATACCGGGGAACCACGGTTCAGGTCTGCGGGCTGTGGCCGTTTTCCTCCGGGGCGTCCTCGCCCATGATCGGCGTCCCGCTCGGACGTCATGAGGAAACCCAGGCCACGGTCTGCTGTGACCCGATCAGCTGGTTCCAGCGGGCACGCCTGATTTCCAATCCGTCTGCGTTTATCCTGGGCAAGCCGGGGCTGGGCAAGTCCACGGTGGTGCGCCGGATGTTCATCGGTCTCTCCGCTCAAGGCGTCCACCCTCTGATCCTGGGGGACTTGAAAGGCGAGCACGTCAAAGCGGTCCAGGCACTCGGTGGTCAGGTTATCAAGCTCGGCCGCGGCGTCGGCTACCTGAACATCCTCGATCCCGGCCAGGCCGTCGAAGCGGCGCAGCTGCTGGAAGACAGCGGCCACCATGAGGACGCCGCCCGGGTCCGCGCCGACGCGCACGGCCGCCGCCTGACCATGGTCGTCTCGCTGATCACCATCAGCCGGAACAACCCGCCCACCGATCAGGAACAGACAATCCTGGACCGGGCCCTGCGGGTCCTCGATGACCGGTTCGACGGTGTTCCTGTCCTGAAAGACCTTCTGGAGGTGATCGTCTCCGCACCCGACGAGCTGCGGCAGGTCGCCTTGGACCGCGGCGACATGGCCGTCTACCTGAAGGAAACGCGGGCACTGGAAGCAACCCTGCTGGGCCTGACCGGGGGCGGGAAGCTGGGAGAAATCTTCTCCCGGCACACCACCAACCCCATGATGCGCGACCGCGCCGTGGTCTTCGATGTCTCCAGCATTGACGAGACCGAAACCGACCTCCAAGCTGCCATTTTGCTTGCGTGCTGGTCCTATGGTTTCGGCACCGTCAATGTCGCCAACGCCCTCGCGGACGCCG